>CAIJHZ010000190.1 GCA_903820565.1 uncultured Actinomycetes bacterium | reverse complement strand
TGTATAGTTCAACCACCTAAGGATCGTTGGCTCAGCGGTAGAGCACCACATTGACATTGTGGGGGTCACTGGTTCGATCCCAGTACGGTCCACTTAGAATCATTAATTGCGTCAGTGATACCTTAGATCGTGGAACTATTTAGTGCCCTTATTTATTTCCATGCAGTATCGCAATAATTTTACATAGCCAGATAAGTCATCGACTGTCCCAGTATCAGTTGCGCCTTCCATAACGCGTGCATAAGTTGCAAATAGAGGATAGTCCGGCGAAAGCTCGGAGAATTGTTTGCTAGCGACAGCGGCCTGATTGGCGGCGCTGCCCATATTGCCAGCCAAAAAATAATCTATGTATATCTGAAAACTTTTGCACGGTTCTACGGCTGCTTCATCGAGAGTTAATTTAGCCCCGCCGCAACCTGAAATAGTTAGTGGTAATAAAAGTGCCGCGATAACAATCACTGCATTTCTTGTGCGCTTTCCTGCAAAAAAGGTAGATGTCATATCAGAATTTTAACCTAGCAAATATGAAAATGGAAGACGATTCTCTTAGCAAGTCCATAGCGACCGTTCACTGACCCATGAAGCAGCGCAATCCCCAGAATCGTCCTAAATTATTCTGCGCTATTTATCAGTATGCAGTAAAACAGCATGTCGCTATAGACACCCATTGGGTCACCTGTGGATCCACTTACTGAAACGCCTTTTAGGAATTGTGCAAATTGATCAAAACGTGGGTCCAATGATGCAATATCTTCGAATTGCTTGCTCGCCTCCGCTGCATTCGTCATCACGCCAGATCTATCAAGAGCGCTCAGGCTCTTAGTCAATTTATCAAAAGTCGCACATGGTTCAACGGCCGCTTCATCAGCAGTTATCTTCTCGCTACCGCAGCTGGAAAGAGTAAGTGACGCGAGTAGTACTGCAATAAAAAATAGAATTTTTGGTTTGCCTTTATTTGCCAAAAAAGTAGATGTCATATCCAAATATTAACTCAATACATTGACAGATCAATCAAAAGGTTCTGAAAACCACTTGCGTGACTAGTCAACCTCGTCCATTAGCACACTAGTTTTGAAACGCACGTCCAAGTGCATCAGTTCCCGATTTCACTAGACATGCCTCACATTTACGGTAAATAACCCCTACTCTTCAAGTGCCTACTCGCGAGTTCGGCTTCATTCTCTTTACAGTTCGTGTATGCAGAGCGATATTCGATACCCAACCATTATTCAAGGTGGCATGGGCATCGCAGTCTCTTCATGGCAACTAGCCAAGCAGGTTGCAATGGCCGGTGAACTTGGAGTCATTTCAGGTACAGCTATTGATTCTGTTATAGCTCGTCGTTTACAAGATGGCGATCCCTCAGGTGACATTCGTCGAGCAATGTCTCACTTTCCAAACCAGAAAACCATTGCTGAAATTATGGATCGCTTTTTTATTGAAGGCGGTCGCGCTGCGGACAAGGCTTACTTGGACGTTCCAAAATTGAGCATAAAAGGAAATCTTTTCTCTAACAATTTATTGGCAGTTTCTAGTTTCGTAGAAGTGTGGCTGGCAAAAGAAGGTCATAACGGTCTAATAGGTATGAATATCCTAGAAAAGATTCAATTAGCTATACCTGCGCAGTTGTATGGAGCTATGTTGGCCGATGTTGATTACATCTTGATAGGTGCGGGTATTCCGGCACAAATCCCGCATTTACTAAATGAGATTTCTGTCGGCAATAAGGTTGCTATGAAGGTTGAAGTAGCCGATACAAAGGATAAGCATTACTTACATTTTGATCCCACGACGTTGGGTATTGAAAACTTTCCTGTTAAACGCCCGCTGTTCCTAGCAATCGTTTCATCTCACGCACTTGTTGCGTATTTGAATAAGGATGAAGAAACGAAGCCTGATGGGTTTGTTATTGAATACCACGTAGCAGGAGGACACAACGCTCCCCCACGAGCCAAAAATGCTATCGATGAAAATGGCGAGGCGATCTATAACGACCAAGATATTCCCAATCTAGAAAAAATTCTGGCATCCGGTTCTCCATTTTGGCTTGCCGGTGGTTTTGCTACTCCTGCCAAAGTTGTCGAAGCGTTAGCACATGGGGCAAAGGGTGTTCAGGTTGGTTCGGTCTTTGCACTCTCCAATGAATCAGGATTTACCGAAGAAAATCGATCTAGCGTTCTTAATTCCTTAGCAGATCCACATATGCGAGTTCTTACAGATGCGAGTGCATCCCCAACTGGATTCCCCTTTAAAGTGATTCAGAATAATGAAACGCTTTCAAACGACAGTCTTTACAGCAAGAGAATGCGTATCTGCGATTTAGGTTATTTGCGCACGATGTACCAACGCGAAAAGGGTGGCATCGGTTACCGTTGCCCTGCAGAACCGCTAGACAATTACGAATTTAAAAATGGTCAAGTAGATCAAGCGCAAGGATCAAAATGCTTGTGCAATGCTTTAATGGCAGATATCGGTTTAGGTCAGCGCAGGCCAGATGGAAGAGTTGAAATTTCCCTTCTAACCTTTGGTTCGGATCTAGAAGGACCCCGTGCCATGCGTGAGAAATACCCCAATGGATGGAACGCAGTTCAAGCAATCAATTTCTTGAAGGAACAAATCTCTCATCAAGCACACTAAAGAGTCAACGCTTTAAGAAGATAAGCCTTCGATAAAGGTAAGGCTGTTTTGAAAAATCAATTCTTGGTCATAGTCCAGTGTGGCCACATGATAACTATTAACTAATTCAATTCGTGTTTTGTTCTGTGACCCTATTTCAGAGAGAATGATTTCAGTATTTCCAACAGGTAATGTGTGATCATCAACTGAATGGAATAACTGAACTGGCACGGTTACTTTGCTTAAGTTACGACGTGTAACTCGTAACATCTTAAGCAATTGATAGACACCGCGTGTTGGGAGATGGTCATATCCCCATTCGGTTATCCCAGGTCGCTTGATGTCATCACCAACGCTTGTGCGCAGCTTCTGTAATCGAGATAAAAAGAAGGCTAGCTCAACCGGCACGCCTCGTACGTGGATCATCGGATTAACCAAAATGATTCCACTAATTACTTCATTATTGGATGCAGCGACATTGAGGACGGTTCCGCCGCCCATTGAAAGTCCAATTAAAATAATTGTGTCGCAGGTTTTTCGAAGTTCACTTAATTCAACAGTTACTTTGGCGGGCCATTCTTGCCATTTAACCTTATTCAGATCCTCGGGTTTAGTTCCGTGGCCAGGAAGTAACGGGACTCGAACCGTGTACCCCTTTGA
>CAIJHZ010000189.1 GCA_903820565.1 uncultured Actinomycetes bacterium | reverse complement strand
CAAGCAAAAATTGCCGAAGATGCAGGTGCAGTTGCGGTAATGGCGTTAGAGCGCGTACCAGCAGATATCCGTGCACAAGGTGGCGTAGCTCGAATGTCAGATCCGGACATGATTACTGCAATACAAGCTGCGGTTTCTATTCCAGTTATGGCAAAAGCAAGAATTGGTCATTTTGTAGAAGCACAAGTTTTACAAACCCTTGGTGTTGATTACATCGACGAGTCAGAAGTTTTGACACCAGCTGATTATGCGAACCATATTGATAAATGGAATTTCACAATTCCATTTGTATGCGGTGCGACAAATCTTGGTGAAGCTCTTCGTCGTATTAATGAGGGTGCGGCAATGATCAGATCAAAGGGTGAAGCTGGAACTGGTGATGTTTCAAATGCTACAACTCATATGCGCACAATCTCAGCAGAGATTCGCAGGCTAACTTCAATGCGCGAGGATGAATTATTTGTGGCCGCAAAAGAGTTGCAAGCACCATATGATTTAGTAAAAGAGGTTGCTAGCACTGGCAAACTGCCAGTTGTGTTATTTACTGCTGGTGGAATTGCAACGCCTGCAGATGCAGCAATGATGATGCAATTAGGCGCAGATGGTGTATTCGTAGGATCTGGAATTTTCAAATCTGGTGATCCAGCAAAACGTGCAGCTGCGTGTGTTAAGGCTGTTACTTACTTTACTGATGCAAAGGTTGTCGCTGATGCATCTCGTGGCTTAGGAGAAGCAATGGTTGGCATAAATGTTGCTGATATTCCTGTGCCACACCGTCTTGCGGAGCGGGGCTGGTAGTAGTGAAAATTGGAGTACTTGCACTCCAAGGTGATGTTCGTGAACACATCCAGTCTCTGAGTGATTGCGGTGTTGATGCGATCGCAGTAAAAACAAAGAGTGAGATTGATAGTATTTCAGCCCTAGTAATTCCTGGGGGAGAGTCAACAACAATTGCAAAACTTGCCAGATCATTCAACCTCTTTGATTTGATCAAAGCTCGTATTAGTAGCGGAATGCCAACATATGGATCTTGCGCTGGAATGATCCTGCTGTCTAATCAAGTTGAGGATGCAATTGCTGGACAGGAAAGTTTTGGTGGAATTGATATGGTTGTGCGACGTAACGCGTTTGGCCGCCAAGTTGATTCATTTGAGACTGATCTTAAATTTAAGGGAATAACTGAGCCGGCAATCCGAGCAGTATTTATTCGGGCGCCATGGGTTGAATCTGTTGGTGAGAATGTTGAAGTTCTGTCTGAGATAACCGATAGCAATGGAGATAAACATCCAGTTGCTGTCAGGCAAGGACATCTACTTGCTACCTCATTTCATCCCGAACTAACCGGGGATAATCGAGTTCATAAGTACTTTGTTGAAAATATTTGTCGCGAGTTTGCAAACATTTAAAGGTATAGGAGAGATATGAGCGGCCATTCCAAGTGGGCAACCACTAAACACAAAAAAGCAATAATTGATTCTAGGCGTGCTAAAAACTTTGCTAAATTAATTAAAGCCATTGAAGTATCAGCTCGGGCCGGCGGTGCAGATGTTTCTGGTAATCCAACCTTGTTTGATGCAATTGCAAAAGCAAAGAAAAGTTCAGTCCCAGCTGACAATATTGATCGTGCGGTAAAGCGCGGGGCTGGTCTTGAAACTGGTGGTAAAGAGTGGGAAACCATTATGTATGAAGGTTATGCCGCCGGTGGAGTTGCGCTAATGATTGAATGTTTATCTGATAATCGAAATCGTGCGGCCTCTGAGGTACGAGTTGCTGTTACTCGTAATGGT
>CAIJHZ010000188.1 GCA_903820565.1 uncultured Actinomycetes bacterium | reverse complement strand
TCAAAGTCTCACTCAAATGCAGCGGTCGATTTCGGTGCAGATGACAACTACATTTCAGCAAATCTTGCAGATGCAAACCTTGTTGATGCAACTCCGTTAACTGAGATCACAACAACATTTGCTGATCTTGGAATTGCAGCACCACTTGTTAACGCACTGAGCAAGCACGGAATCTTACATCCATTCCCAATTCAGATTGCAACACTTCCAGATGCTCTTGCAGGTCATGACATCTTGGGTCGCGGGCAAACTGGTTCAGGAAAAACTCTTGCATTTGGTTTGGCACTTCTTAACAACTTAAATGGCAAGGTTGCAAAGCCTCACAAGCCATTAGCGCTTGTTTTGACTCCAACTCGCGAATTAGCGCAGCAGATTGATGAAGTTTTGATGCCACTTGCTCGTTCAATTGGTCACGAATCAGTTGTTGTTGCTGGCGGAATGTCATATTCGAAGCAGATCACTGCAATGCGTCGCGGAACAGCAATCTTGGTTGCAACACCTGGTCGTTTGATCGATCTACTAAACAAGGGTGAAGTTCAGCTAGATCAACTTCAAATTACAGTTCTTGATGAAGCAGATCAGATGGCAGACATGGGCTTCCTGCCTGTTGTTAAGGAAATCCTTGATCAGGCAAAGCTTGATGGTCAGCGTCTTCTATTCTCTGCAACTCTTGACCGTGGTGTTGATTCATTGGTTCGTCAGTACTTGAAGAACCCAAAGACTCACTCACTACAAAACGATCGTGCCTCTGTTTCAACAATGGAGCACTACGTATTGGTTATGAACCCAACTGATAAAGATGACATCACAAATCAGGTCGCGGCTCGTAACGGAAAAACTATTTTGTTCGTTAAGACTCAACGCGGTGCAGATCGTTTGGCTGACAAGCTAGCTCACGCAGGTGTTCCAGTTGGTGCATTGCACGGTGGAAAGTCACAAGCTGTTCGTACACGCACTTTGGCTCTCTTCAAGGAGACTGCAAATGCTGCGCTCGTTGCAACAGATGTTGCTGCACGTGGTATCCACGTAGATGGAATTTCACTGGTTGTACACGTCGATGCTCCAACAGATCACAAGGATTACTTGCACCGCGCTGGTCGTACAGCACGTGCTGGTGAGGCCGGAACTGTTGTAACTCTTGCGACAACACGTCAGCAGAAATCAATCGGTGGACTTACACAACGTGCCGGCGTAACCCCTAAGTTTGTTGGAGTCACACCTCTTAGTACTGAATTAATGAAGATTACGGGTGCACAGGAGCCAACAGGTATTCCTTACATCGTGCCAATTGTTGAAAAGTCTGTTCGCAGCGGTGGAAAGCGCCCTCGTCCAAACTCAAGCCAGCGTCGACGTCGCCCTCACTAATTAGTACAGTTCGTGTCATGACAAACGCGAACCCATTTGCCCAACGAAGCACCCTTGAGTACGAGCTGCCTCCATTTGCTGAGATCAAACTGGAGCACTACTTGCCTGCCTTCTATGAAGGATGCACACAACATCTAGCTGAAGTTCAGGCGATTCTGGATGCACCTGGTGCTGCAACATTTGAAAACACAATTGTTGACCTAGAAAAAAGTGGGCAGTACTTGGGTCGAATGATGCGAGTTTTCTACAATAAGTCTTCCAGTGATACTAATGATGCGCTCAATAGTATTGAAGAAGAGATTGCACCGAAATTAGCAGCGCACCAAGATGCCATTAGTTTAAATCCTGTGCTCTTTAAGCGAATCAAGGATCTTTATGATGCACGAGAGTCACTTGGACTCAACAGCGAAGATGCGTGGTTACTTGAGCGATATTACAAGGACTTACTTCATAAAGGCGCTCACCTTACTGAGGCTCAACGTGACCGTTTGAAAGAGCTCAATGAAGAACTTTCATCACTTCAAACTCAATTCTCAAAGAATGTTTTAGCAGACACAAATGATTTAGCAGTTCTTGTTGATACCGCCGAAGAGCTAGATGGTCTTAGCGAGAATCAGATTGCTGCAGCAAAGGCTGCTGCAAAAGATCGCGGACACGACGATAAATGGCTTATTGGCATGGTGAACTTCACCGGTAATCCAGTCCTTGATTCACTGACTAATCGTGAACTCCGCAAGAAAATCATGGAGGACTCAAAACAAAAAGCAAATCGCTCTAATGAAAACGATAACAAGCCTGTGTTGCTAAAGATGGTCAAACTTCGCGCAGAACGCGCAAAACTATTCGGCAACGAAACTCATACTGAACACGTGATTGCAGTACAAACTGCAGAGCATCCAGATAATGTCCACGCAATGCTTCGAAAGATCGCACCGGCTGCAGTACGTAATGCCAAGGCAGAGGCCGAAGATCTGAAGAAATCTGCCGGCACCGATATTGAGAGTTGGGACTGGGGTTTCTACACCGAGAAAGTTCGTCTCGAAAAGTACAACATCGATACAACAAAAATGCGTCCATACTTCGAATTAGAGCGCGTATTGCATGACGGTGTGTTTTTTGCAGCCAACAAGTTATTTGGAATCACATTTAAAGAACGTCCAGATTTAGTCACCTACCACCCAGAAGCTCGCGCATTTGAAGTCAATAATGAAGATGGCACAAAGGTTGGTCTATTCATCGGAGATTTCTACACACGCGATTCAAAGCGTGGCGGAGCATGGATGAATAGTCTTGTAAACCAAAACTTTCTTTTTAATCAACTACCTGTTGTTGTAAATAACTTAAATATTCCAAAGCCACCTACCGGCAAGCCAACGCTTCTTACATTCGCTGAAATAACAACTTTGTTTCATGAATTTGGGCATGCCTTGCATGGATTGCTGTCACAGGTTAAATACCCACGTGTATCAGGAACATCTGTTCAGCGAGACTTTGTAGAGTTTCCATCACAAGTAAATGAGATGTGGATCCTATGGCCGGAAGTTGTTGAAAACTATGCGCGCCACCATGAAACAGGTGAAAAGCTGCCGCAAGAGTGGATCGATAGTCTGGATGCCGCGAGTACTTTTAACGAGGGGCATGCAACGACAAGTTATTTGGCCGCTGCAATTCTGGATCTTGCGTGGCATTCACTTAATGTTGAAGAGGCGGCAAAAGTTACAGATGTAGAAGCCTTCGAAGCACAGGCGATTAAGGATTACGGTCTAGAGTTTGCTCCGGTGCCGACTCGTTATCGTTCAACCTACTTCAGTCATATCTTTGCTGGTGGTTATTCATCAGGATATTACGGTTACATCTGGTCAGAAGTGCTAGATGCCGACACAGTTGATTGGTTTAAGGAAAATGGCGGCCTAGTCCGTGCAAATGGCGAACATTTCAAGAAAACCCTTCTTGGACGCGGGGGATCTATTGATTCGATGCAAATGTTCCGTAATTTCCGTGGTCGGGATTCAAAAATTGAGCCTCTCCTGAAGCGACGCGGACTCTTATAACTATTTATTTATAGGTTTTCTAGCGGTAAGTTGCGGTCATGAGAACTCAAACCGTATCCAAGAAAATTCAATTGCTGCTGGCTTTGATTGCAGTATTTACCGTTGGTCTTCCTGCGATCGCATCTGCCATGCCTGCAACAGTCAATCTCACTGTGCACTATCAACGCCCAGGTGGTGACTATCAAGATTGGAATTTATGGTTATGGAAAAACCTTTCTTCCGGTGCGGATGTTGATGTTGACGCAAATGGAGTTACTTTTACTTCAGCTGATGATTTTGGAAAGATCGCAACAGTCAAAATTGAAGGTATGGAGAAGTTTGAGAGTGTCGGTGTAATTGTTAGAAAAGGCGTGTGGGCTTCAAAAGATATGGGTGATGATCGATTTATCACCAATATTCCTGATAATGGAAATGTTGAAATTTGGCTACGACAAGGAGACCCTACGATTCATTATTCGATTCCAACAACTCCGATTCCTAAGAATCCAGCACTCGAACTATCAAAACTTTACGATTCCCCCGAATTTATTGCCAAGTACACCTACACAGGTAATGACTTAGGCGTCACATATACAAAAGCATCAACTAAATTGCGTGTTTGGGCACCTACCGCTACCGCGGTAAATGTTGTGACATACAAAGAGTTCGACTCTCCTGGATCATCTGGCGCTTTGACAAAAATGACGTATGACACAAAGGGAACCTGGGTTGCAACTCTTAAAGGTGATCAAAATGGAACAGTATTTAATTATCGAGTTAGTGTAAATAACACAGTCAATGAAGCTGTAGATCCATATGTACGAGCCACAACTGTAAACGGATTGCGTGGAGTCATTGTAAATTTGGATGCGACCGATCCAAAGGGTTGGAGCACTTCCAAGCCAAAATTTAGTGGAAAGCCGACCGATGCGGTTATTTATGAACTTCATGTTCGCGACCTTTCGATGGATCCATCAAGTGGTGTCCCAGCGGCCCATAAAGGTAAGTTCTTAGCTCTTACTGATTTGAACACCAGTAATAACGGACAAAAAACTGGCGTTGCTGCGATTAAAGATCTCGGAATAACTCACGTTGAATTACTTCCGATTTTTGACTTCGCTACTGTTAATGAGAATTCACCAACATTTAACTGGGGTTATGATCCCCAAAATTACAATGTCCCTGAGGGTTCATATAGTTCAGATCCGACGAAACCAACTGCGCGTATCACTGAACTTAAGAGTGCAATCATGAGTTTGCACAAAGCTGGTCTGCGCGTGAATATGGATGTGGTTTATAACCACGTTTCAAATGCGAATACCTTTAGCCAAAACCTAATTGTTCCTGGATATTTCTTCCGTAGGGATGACGCTGGAAACTTAACCAGTGGTAGTGGTTGCGGCAATGATGTTGCATCTGAGCGACCAATGGTCCGTAAATTCATTGTTGATTCAGTTAAGTATTGGGCATCCGAGTACAACTTGGATGGATACCGCTTCGACTTAATGGGGTTAATGGACATCGACACAATTAACGAAATTACCGCTGCACTAAAGAAGATAGATCCAACGATTCTGGTAATTGGAGAAGGTTGGGATATGGGAACTCTCTCTGCAGCACAGCGAGCAAACCAAAAGAATATTTCGAAGCTAAATGGAGTTTCACACTTCAATGATCAAATTCGCGATGGTATTAAGGGGTCAGTTTTTGATTCTGCCGATAATGGTTTTGCGACAGGAAAGTTCACTGCAAAGATGAACGTTCAGGCTGGCATAGTTGGTAACACCGACTACTCCACGGACATAATGACAAAGTGGACAACAGATATGCCAGGTCAATCTGTTAACTATGTTGAGTCCCATGACAACATGACTTTGGCAGACAAAATAACCGCCAGCGTTAAAGAGGTAAAGCCAGCCGATATCGCACAGTTGAGCCAACTTGCAGGCTCTATCGCAATGTTGTCACAAGGGTTGCCGTTTATACAGGCGGGTCAAGAATTTCTACGATCAAAGGGTGGAGATACAAATAGCTACAAATCTAGCGACCTAGTAAATTCATTAAAGTGGAGCACGCAAGCAAAAAACGCTTCAACGGTTAAGTATTACAAGGGGTTAATTGCATTGCGCAAGGCTCATCCAGCTTTTCGAATGGCAACTACTGATCTAATAAAGAAAAATCTAAAGTTCTTAACATCACCAGAAGGAACAATTGCCTACTCAATTAACGGAAGTGATGTAAAGGATTCTGCGGCGACAATAGTTGTAGTTCATAATGCAAGCACTAGCGCTCAAACAATTACCTTGCCAAAATCTGGAAGTTGGTCGGTGCTTGTTGAGTCTGGACGTGCAGGTACAACTGTTTTGCGAAAGATTACGGGTGGAACAGTTTCTGTTGAAGCTCGATCAACTCTGGTAATAACTCAGTAAAGAATTTAGCCAGCAGAACCTGAACCCGAAGGTCCGGCTTTACGTTGAACCTGAGGGGCTCCGCCACTGCGTTGTCCGCCGCGGATCTTTGACCCTGATTCGGCATGAGATTGCGTACCTGGTGCACCTGGTTTGTTCTTTTTTGCTTCTAGGGCAGCAAGCATTCTTGCCTTCATGTCATCATTTGTATCGGCCATAGGTCGAGTCTACCGCCTTATTAACTAAGTACTTGACTCTTTGTATTCGCGTAAACGTTCTAGAACTTCTGATTCTCGATAACGACGATGACCACCCAGCGTGCGAATTGCTGTCAGCTTTCCAGCCTTTGCCCAGCGAGTAACCGTTTTTGGATTTACATGGAACCGTTGCGCCACCTCTTTCGGGGTCATCAGAACTTCGGCATCAGGGATGCGGTTGCTCATGGTGACTCCTTTAGATTGCGCAGTGTCCGATTTGGGATGTATTGGGTAGAAGTATTACCCGTATTTAAGCGTGAAGCAATACCTAGGAAGCTTGTTCGAAGGCCTGGACTAAGCGCCAGCGGGACATTAAACGTTGATATCCAACGCCAGCGGCCATTCCATCAGCTGTTGCAAGACCTGCAACTGAACTAGTTACATCTTCGATAGATGTGTCAGCAGCTAGGCCATCTTCACCTGAATCACGCAATGCTTTGTCCATGTAATTAGCTAAACCACCATAATCAAGTTCTACTAATGATTGTGGATGAAACATTTCTAACCATGCCAATAGATTTTCTAGTTCTTGTTCAACAGGGCCATCACCAAAAGCGCTCAGTACGGCATCATGTGCGCTATCGCATCGTTGTTTTGCATTAGCGATCGTTGTCTGCGCGATACAAAATTTGCCATATTGATTCTTGCCTCGAGTGCGTTCATCGGGTGAAAATAAAATAAACCAGCGAGGCGGAATGATCCACGTTTCATTAAGTATGTGCGGAACTTTATCGTCAAGCAAATCGACCCCTGCCGTAATAACTTCTTCCATCGCAGATGAAACAAAGTATGGAACAACGGTACTTGGTAAAGATTCTTTGAAATTATCTAAGGCCGCCCAACAACGAGTTGCAGTTGCCCATGGTGATACATAACGGATTCCATCACGATCTAAAACATGAACACCATCCGGGCGACC
>CAIJHZ010000187.1 GCA_903820565.1 uncultured Actinomycetes bacterium | reverse complement strand
TGAAAAAAGCCCCTCACAAGGAGGGGCTTAGGCGTGAATTACCTACGGATTAGTCCTCTTGGCCTCTGTTATCCCAGCGCTTTTCCATGCGATCACTTAAGGATGAGCGTGAGCGTGGCTTCTTGGCTGCCTTCGCCCCAACACCAGGGGTAAAGCTAGAAATCGCGCTGATTACCCCAGTTAGGGCAATAAGGAATCCAAGGATTCCGATCGGGGTTATCTGTGAAACGAGGCCACCAAATAATGTAACTAGGCCCAATAGAACAAGGCCGGCACCCAGCATGATGCGATTGCGTGAAGGCACAGCTGGGTTAGCTGAAAGCGCAGAAACTAGGCGTGGATCCTCGGTTAAGAGGGCAGCCTCCATCTCATCAAGTAAGCGCTTTTCGCGATCTGAAAGTTCCACATGCTCACAATAGAACAGATTCCCTAAGCCCGCTACTCACTTTCTTGCTCTTCAGCATCTTCTGATGAAGGCTTAATCAAGCGCGCAGGTCGTACAGAACCATCGCCAAAACGCTCACGGGCTTTATCCATTGCCCCTTCCGCCTCGCGCCATCCCTTTTCACGCTCGCCCAAGATCATTTGTACAGGTGCTCCTTCACTTAAATTCTCAAGGGACACTCCCACTAGCCGCAGACGGGCTCTTTCAATATGTAACGCCTCGTAAAGCCCTTTAACAACTTCATACACATCGTGGGTGCTATCAATTGGCAACGGCAACGTCTTTGATCGATTGATCGTAGAAAAATCACCGAACCTAACTTTTATGGAAATTGTCTTTGCAAACAATCCTTTGTCGCGCAAACGTGATGTGGCGCGCTCGCACAACCGCAAGTATTCACGCAGGATTTCTTCAGGGTTATCCAAATCAGTTGGGAAAGTTTCAGCGGCGCTAATGCTTTTTTCAGCATCTTGCGGTGCAACATCTCGGTAATCCCGGCCCCACGCAAGTTCATGCAAATTCGCACCAGCTGCATCACCGACAGCCCGAATTAAAGTTGTCCGTGGAAGCTTTGCAATATCCTCAATTGTTCGCAGCCCTAATCGTTCCAGAACTTCGGCAGTCTTTGGACCTACTCCCCACATCGCAGAAATTGGCAGCGGATGTAGAAATTCAAGAATTCGATCACTAGTAATTTCTAACATTCCATTTGGTTTGCAATGAGTCGATGCCAACTTTGCAATGAACTTTGATGGTGCGATACCAACTGAGCAGGTAATGCCTTCTTGGGCTTCTACCTTTGCACGAATCGCTGCTGCAATTTCACGTCCTGTACCCAGCAATTTTTTGGCACCAGTTACATCAAGGAATGCTTCATCAACTGACACTGGTTCGACATTGGGTGTAAAGCTTTCAAATATTTCCATAATGTGGCCAGAGACTTCCTGATAGCGCGCCATATCAACCGGTAAAAAGATTGCGTGAGGTGCTAGCCGACGTGCTTGTCCTACTGGCATTGCCGAATGGATTCCAAATTTGCGCGCTTCATAGTTGGCCGCAGAGACAACTCCGCGGGTTCCCATTCCAATAACAACAGCCTTGCCTTTCAGCGCAGGGTTATCTTTTTCTGCCACGGAGGCAAAGAATGCGTCCATATCGACATGCAGAATCGTTGCCTGCGTTGGCTTGTCATCCGTTGTCATATTGCGAGCGTACTTTGTTTGGTGCTCCAACTTTCGTAAGCAGC
>CAIJHZ010000186.1 GCA_903820565.1 uncultured Actinomycetes bacterium | reverse complement strand
TCGCTAAATACTGCTCGTACATTTCATCGACGAGCCAATCATTTGCGCCAAAATCCTGTGCCGACACTGGCAAGCTCCTTCTGCATTGATTACATCCCTAAGCCTATCGGCAGAAACTGGCCGCCATAAGCACGATTTGGCGCTCATAAGGCGAGATACGCCACATTAATTTCAGTCTCCATTTCAGGCCCATCTCGGGCAGGCTTTGCCCATGGTTTTAGCAGTGGTCACTGGCGCAAGTAGAGGCTTGGGTTTTGAAAATGCCAAGTCTCTAGCGGCGCTGGGCTATGACATTGTGATGATTGCCAAGGACCCAGACCGTCTGTCATCGGTCCAGCAATCGTTGCAGAGCGATCACCCTAATCAACATTTCACGACACATGCTGTTGATCTCGAAGACATGCAAGCCACGCGCAATGCCGTTGCCATGATTTCGCAGCAACATGGTGCACCTGAAATATTAATTCTTGCCCATGGTGTGATGAGCGACAAAATGTCTAAGACATTGAAAACAAATGATGCTGAATGGCGCCGTGTCATGGCAATCAATCTTGATTCGGTTTTCACGCTTGTTAATGGATTAGTGCCAGCAATGGTTGAAGCGCGAAATGGTCGCATAATTATTTACTCTGCATGTCTCGGCCGAATGTCGGGCCCCGGTAATGCCGGCGGACTTGCGCCATACAGAATTAGTAAAGCTGGCGTTAATGCACTTGTTAGAAACCTTGCACATGAAACTGGTCTGGGATCCCGTGGAGTTTTAGTTGATGCTGTGTGTCCTAATCACTCACGCACCGATATGGGTGGAGCCGATGCACCACGAAGTGCCGAAGAAGGTGCGGCATGTGCATTGTGGCTAGCAACAAGAGAGTTTAATGCTGGCGATACGACTGGAGTTTTGTGGGAAGACAATCAGATTGTTGAGTGGTAACTGATATAAAATCTACAAGAATTTAGAGGTCAGTTGGAATTGCGCGCAATACTGAAATCAATGTTGTTCCCGCTAATGCCGCCAAAGGAATTGCTACAAACCACAGATGAGCTTCCACTTGATAAGAGACAACACCGAGGGCAATTAAATTAGCTAAAACCGCAGGTGCGCGTCCGTAGTATTTGCCACTCTTATAGAACAAACCACATACAAGAAGTCCGCCGCCGCCGAACAAGGCAAAAAGCAGCACACCCAAGAAGGGAAGCGCTTCGAAAGAGTCAGAGGTAAAAGTCAGCACGATCAGCCATCCTGCAAGAGCGAACACAACACCTGCCTCAACAAAGAGTAGGAATGCCACTAGTGCGCGGGCCTTTGCTGGATCTTGATTCATGAGGTCGAGATTAACTCAATTTATTCAGACTAGGCAGCACTTTCTTCGCGCTCGTCGCCTTTGACATTGAGTTCAATTAGTTCGCCTTCTGCATTGCGTGCAGCGATCTCTTTCAAAGTTGGTCGTCCAGCTTTGCGTTTCTTTGCAATTATGCGACCTTCTTCAAATAATTCGCCACCCCATACTCCTGCTGGCTCTTGGCGCGATAACGCACCCTCTAAGCACTGTGCACGCACAGGACATCCGCCACACAGTGACTTGGCCTCTTGAATCTGCATCTCATCCTCAGAAAAGTAGAGTTCAGGATCTGCTGTGTGGCATGGCAAATTAAATGATGACCCATCTGAATACGTGCCTGTTACGGCATCCAAACCGATCTTCTCATCTGCCCAGCCTGGTACTAGTAGTTCACTGAAGAGAACGCTCATGTTCTCACCTCTTCTTTCTGTTAGGTCATTCATCCGGCGATTTCATTCGCCGGTCTATTTGGCTAGTGGTCTCTTGTGGTTGTCGTTGGTTTTCTGGAGTGAAGTTTGTTTTGGAAAAACAAAAAGGGCTCCGAATCCTTGTGGATTCGAGGCCCTTGGCTTTTAGTTCTAAATCGAATTATTCGATTGAACCACCATTGGCCTCGTATCCGGCATAAAAAGCTGCGTAAAACGCTGGCTTCGTCGCATGCCAAGTAGAAGGCTTATTGGTTGTATGAGCAGAAGGAATTACAGCAGAACGCAATGCGTTTGCTGATACGAATGATGCGTTAGACATATTCGTTCCTTCCATCATTTACATTCCCGCCATGGGAATGAAGTTGTAACTATAAACCATGGGTTGAGGTGCTGGCAAGGCAATTAATTCCCCGAATAAATGAGCGTACATACGGTAATTATGAAGGGATAGAGCTAGTTAGACAGGCCAGCTTCTGCGAGGAATCGTGAGGCTTTTCCACGATAGCTAAGGCGCAAATCTGATTTAGCGCGCGTGATTCCAACATAGAACAAACGGCGTTCTTCATCAATTGATGCTTGATCACCTGTTGTGCTGTTGTTTTCAAGAGGCAAAATTCCATCACTAACGCCGATCAGAAACACTCGCTCCCATTCAAGACCTTTTGCCGCATGCAATGTTGCAAGGGTTGTAACAGGCATTGTTGGAGGATTGTTTTGCTGCACACGATCTTCAACTTCTCGCAAATATGCACGAAGATTTTTTGGTGTAAATCCACTGTCGCTATCTAGTTCACGGGCAAGGTGAAGAAGGGCCGCAATGCCATCGATGGCTCCCCCAGTTAAATATGGTTGTGCAAGAGTTCGAAGTTCATCAAGCCACACAACACCTTCAGTAGGAATAACAGATGCTGTGCGTACTTGCTTTAAGAAATCACGAACTTCTTTACGTTCAAAGAATCGTTCGGTATTGCGAACTTGGTATGGCAGGTTCGCGGAATTCATCGCTTTTTCTAAACCATTTAATTGGTTATTAGTGCGTGCAAGCACTGCAATCTCTTGGGCAGGTGTTCCTTCAGAGATCAACTGCGTAATGTCTCGAACGATTCCAGCTATCTCTGCAGACTCATCGTTATAGGCGGTAATTGTTGGTTTGCTACCGTGATCATTGATTGCAACTAATTCGTTGCCCATCGCACCTTTTCGCAAAATGCTATTAGCTGTAAAGATGATTTCCGGTGTTGAACGGTATCCAGTTGTAAGCCGCACAACTTCAGCTTCTGGAAAACGTTGCGTGAAAGAATTCAAGAACACCGGAGTTGCACCAGCAAAGGAGTAAATAGTCTGTGCGGGATCGCCAACAACACATAGCTCTTGGCGGGAACCAAGCCAGGCGTTGATTAATCGCTGCTGCAGCGGTGAAATGTCCTGATACTCATCTACTGTGAAGAATCGGTATTGGTCTTGCACGCGCTCTCGGACTTCGCGCTCTTCTTCGATCATTGCAGCTGTTAGAAGGAGAACATCTTCAAAATCTATTGCTCGCTCTTGGTGTTTAACGCTTTCATAAGCGGTATAGACCTTGGCAAGTTGTTCAGGATTAATCCGCGGCTTGATTGTGCGCTTTAGAGATTCGCTTAAATAATCAGATGGTGCAATCTGTGAAACCTTGGCCCATTCGATTTCAGTTGCAATATCGCGTAATAGATCGCGAGAGGTAATGGAAAGTTCACCCTGTAATTGAGCGCGTTTTATGGCTTCTGTTAAAAATCCACTCTTAGTTGTGAGCAAATCAGGTGTGCGACCACCAAAGACTTGTGGCCAAAAGAAAGTCAGTTGTTTCAGAGCGGCTGCGTGAATAGTGCGAGCCGCAACTGCCGGCACACCAAGTGAGCGAAGTCGTGTGCGCATTTCACCGGCTGCACGCGCAGTAAAGGTAAGTGCCAAAACTTTGTGTGGATCCATTGTGCCGATTGCTGCGGCGTATGCGATGCGATGAGTGATTGCGCGGGTCTTTCCAGTTCCGGCTCCAGCAATTACACAAACTGGTCCGCGCGTAGCAAGCGCCACTGCACGTTGCTCGTTATCTAGGGCTTCAAGAATCTCTTCTGCACGTAAGTTTCCTACGGCCTCCACGATTCACCACCGTACAGTTGTTCGCGGGTGTATCCATCAACGCGTGTGTACCAGGCTTCGATCATGCGACGAGCAACTGAAATTTTTGGCGGCAACAAAATATCTTGGGCTATTACAGCGTTCTTCATTTCATCACGTGAAAACCAGCGTACTTCAGTTATTTCAGTCCCATCGGGGCGCGCTTCTTCTGGTCGATTCGTAATTGCTTCAAAGGCAATCATGATCGATGCCGGAAACGGCCACGGTTGTGAAGTTAAGTATGTGATCTCTGATGCATACACGCCAGCTTCTTCAAAGACTTCACGCGATACACACTCTTCAAATGATTCGCCGGTTTCGACAAATCCAGCAAAGGTAGAAAAACGTTTGTCCGGCCAGATTGGTTGATGACCTAAAAGGATTTGATCATCTTTATCTTTTACTAAAACAATTACCGCCGGGTCGGTGCGCGGGTGATGTTGTGTTGCATCTGCCGGACACACGCGAACGCTTCCGCCGAGATCGCTAATAGTCTTTGCTCCACAACGCGAACAATGTGTGTGGGTCCAATGCCAGTTAGCTAAACCAACTGCGTGCATTGCAAGTGCTAACTCATCGGTATCTAAGTTGCCACCAACTTCACGCAAAGTTTTGAAGCCTTCGTACTTTCGCATCTCAAACTCTTCGGTCCCATCATCTTCTGGCGGATTAATCCAGGTTGTACGCCAGGCAAAATAGGCTTGCTTATCATCACGGCCAATTCCCAAAAAGAATCGATCGCCTTCCACAAACACCTCGCGAGCCACTTCAACAGCGGCGGCATCGATAAAGGTTAAAGAATCATCCCCCGCGCTCAAACGGGCATCGACTAAATGAATTATGTGGGCCGATTTCCAGAGTTCAGCCAAGTGCGCGGCATCAGTGCGTCGCTCGCTTTCGCGGTTAATCGGCGACAGCGAAGCTGTAATGGAATCAGGTTTGTGCGCGCTCATAGGGGTGAACGCTACTAGCCTTGGGCGATGCGCGTAACCTCATGGAATTTGCTGCACGGAATGGCCATTCCACCTGATCCAAACGTTGATGCCGCCGCCCTTTTAGAGGCAGAAATACTGAATTTAAAGAGCGATGTTATTGGCCTGCAGGAAGTTGATTATTTTCTAGAACGATCCGGAAATCACAATCAAGTAGGAAATATCGCCATGATTATGGGGGCGACTGACTGGGCTTTTGCACCGTCATTGTTTGGTAATCCGGATGAGAAATGGCGTAACCCCAAAGATGAAGACATAAAGATTGTTACTAATAGCATCCAATCAGATGAGCCTGGTTATGGAATCGGAATGGTTTCATTGCTACCAGTTAAATCATGGCATCGTTTAGATTTAAAGGGAGCACCAATCGGTGTTTTCATGATGTTTCCTGTTGATGGCAAATTAAAGCGATTTTATGTTCGCGATCATCCACGTAGTGCATTGGCTGCCCATTTAGAAAATGGTTGGTTAGTCATAAATACTCATCTTTCTTTTGTACCCTTTTTCAACTACAAACAGCTGGTTCAAATAAAGCGATGGTCAGGAAAATTAGGTGTCGACAAAAAGAAGATAATTCTTATGGGTGATATGAATATTCCTTTTAGTAAAGTTGTGACGGGATTGAAATGGAACTCACTCACAAGTGGTAGGACATTTCCAAGCTGGCTTCCAAAAGTTCAAATTGATTACATGCTTTCGCAAACTCTTAAACCGGGCGATGTCACGCAATTTCCTTATGCACATGCCGGAATGAGCGATCATTTGCCTTTGCAATTAGATATTCCACTAGAGCCTTTAGTAAAGCGTTCCTGTTAAGGGATTAGCTAGTTCAACTACTGTTGTATATCAACTGAAGTGATTAGCGCGGTCAAAGCAGCCTCATCTAGCAAATCTGCTGGTTGATCAGTAACTCCCGTTGGCACGTAATGGAATGCCGCAGAGATCTTTGAGATGTCGCAGCCAGATAGTTTTGCCCACGCTAAGCGATACATCGCTAATTGAACTTGGGCCGACTTACCCAACTGCTTAGAACCAGTCTTCCAATCCACCACCTGGAAGCCATCTCCATCACGATAAACCGCATCAATTCGACCTCTAATAAGCACCCCAGCAATGGTTGTTTCAAAGGGAACTTCCACTCGCGCAGGTGTGCGATTGGCAAAGCTGCTCTTTGACCACGCGGCCTTTAAATCTTCTAATTTTGAATCATCATCTAGCGGATCAAGGTAATCCAAGTATTCATCACCAAATAGTGTTGCCGCATCTGTGAATTGACGTTCAACCCATAAGTGAAATGCTGTTCCGCGACGTGAATACTGATCTTGTCCTCGTGGCATAGGACGTCGAATATTTAAAGCGAGTTCCTGTGGGTTTTCATGCAATGCAACCAGAGTGGATGTTGATAGGCGGGTCGGTAGTGCAACTTCAACAACATTTGATGAGCGATTGCGTTGTTCAGTAATCAAACTATGCGCATCCATGATCCAGGAATTAACTTCAGGATCCTGTGAATCAATTAGCGGGTGAACACTTGAAGCATTAACCAATTCGATAGCAGCATCAAACTGTGCGCGCTTATCCCCTAGATAATCTCGTGGCCACACAGCTGTTTGTGGATTTTCAAGTGTTGGGTTTTCAGCACCATCTTCAGGTGCTGCAACATCTGAAATCAATCGACCACCGTTGGCACTTGCCGCACCTGCAATGAGAGTAAAGAAGTTTGATGGAGATACCGAGTTTGCGCCATCTCGCCACCACGATGCTGTGCAGATTAAGTGGGTGCGAGCACGGGTCACAGCAACGTAGGCAAGGCGCATTTCTTCGCGCATCTTGATGTGATCAACACATTGACGCGCAAATTCTTTAATCGCCTTTGCCGCATCGCTGTTTTTTGTGATTCCATCTAATGTAAACCGTGGCAGCTCGTGTGCATCTCCGCGCAAGGCAAACGGAACATGCTTTTCATTCTTCAACCAGTTATCAGGGTCAGAGCGATTAACACCAGGGAATGTGCCTTCAGATAAACCAGGCACTGCAACAACATCCCATTCAGCACCCTTTGCCATATGAACTGTAAGGATTTGAACCACATCTGTGCGTACTTCAGGGGCTCCAACCTTGAGTCCACCTTCTTCATCAGAAGCAATATCTAGCCAATCTAGGAAGGCTGAAACAGAGCCACCGCTTCGTTCAAACTTTGAGGCCTCATCTAGGAATCGATCTAGGTGCCTGCGACCAGTCTGAGTTCCTTCACGTAAAGTAATTTCAGATTCAAGCGTTAAGTAATTTTCAATCTCTGTTACCAAATCGGTGATCTGTCCACCAGCGCGTGCCCGCAAACGGCGCAGATCTTGTGCGAAGGTAACTAGACGTTGATAACCAAGATCGCTAAACCCACTCTTCTTCGCCGAAGTAATTTCATCAAGTGCATCAATAATCGATCCAGAGAATTGATCATCTGCTTCTAGTTGATCAGGATTTCCGGCTGCAATCTTTTTGATGAAGCTCTTGGAATCTGCGTGCATTGCCTTTGCGCGCTCTCGGCTAAATCCACCGAGTGCTGCAATATCACGAGGACCTAAATTAATTCGTGGCCCAGTTAAGTGGCGCATCAATGATGAACCTGCATCAGGATCAGTGATGATTTTCATTAAGGTCACAACATCGGCCACCTCTGGAATATGGATCAAACCACCAATACCGATTACCTCAACAGATAAACCTTGTTCGCGCAAAGCACTTTCGATTGAAGGTATTTGACTACGTTTTCGGACTAAGACAGCAAAAGATTTCTTGTCTTCTGGATTCCAGAGCGCTTTAAAGTATTCAGCGATCGCTTGTGACTCTGTTTCAACAGTTTCGTAAAGTCCATAGGCAAGTTCACCTGGCCCTGCATCATCACGCGCTTCTAGTTCGACAACTTGTTGTCCACCATCTGCCTTAATTTGTGCGCTGATGCTGTTGGCCGCAGCGAGAATGATTGTGTCATTGCGGAAAGTTGTTGGAAGTGAGAATTGCTCAGCTCCGGTTTGCCCTTGCGCCTTTGGAAAGTATTTCTGGAATGAAGCCATAGTCCCGGCAGAGGCGCCACGCCAGGTGTAAATAGCCTGCGATGGGTCTCCTACAGCCATTACCGGATGTCCTGCCCCATAGAGGGAAGACAACATACGCACC
>CAIJHZ010000185.1 GCA_903820565.1 uncultured Actinomycetes bacterium | reverse complement strand
TCGCAATGGCGAGGTCAGAGCCTTAGATGATTTATCTCTCGATGTTGAAGAGGGCACTGTTCTCAGCGTATTAGGGCCCAATGGAGCAGGTAAAACAACAACGGTTCGAATTCTTGCAACACTTCTCGCGCCTGATTCTGGCCATGCAACTGTTGCGGGTATCGATGTGATTAAGAATCCTGACAAGGTGCGAGAACTCATTGGATTATCAGGCCAGTACGCAGCTGTTGATGAGACATTAACCGGCTGGGATAACTTGGTGATGTTTGGTCGTTTGTATCACTTAGGCCGCCAGCCATCTATTGATCGCGCTAATGAATTGTTAGAGCGTTTTGATTTAACTGAAGCAGCCCGTCGTCCAATCAAAACCTATTCAGGTGGAATGCGTCGCCGTCTTGATTTAGCTGCATCCTTAATTGTTAAGCCAAAGATTTTGTTCTTAGACGAACCAACAACTGGATTAGATCCACGTGGTCGCCAGGATATGTGGGGAGTCATTCAAGATTTAGTAAAGGGCGGCGTAACGCTGTTGCTGACAACTCAATATCTTGAAGAAGCAGATCAACTGGCTGATGAGATTGCTGTTATTGATCACGGAACTGTTATCGCACGTGGAACATCTGATGCATTGAAAAAGCAGGTAGGCGGGGAGCGCCTAGAAATAACTGTAGAAAATAACGATATTCCAGTTGCACAAGAAATCGTGGCTCGAATTAGCGGAAATGCAACACATCTTGATCTGCGAACAATTAGCGCGCCAGTATTAACAGGATCAGTTGCTCTGATGGAAACTCTTCGCGCACTTGATGAGGCAAAGATCCATCCTTTAGACATCGGCTTAAAGCGCCCATCATTAGATGATGTTTTCTTGTCATTAACTGGCCACGTTGCCGAAGAAACCGTTGAAGAGCCCGTTAAGAAAAAGAGAGGCGGCAAGAAATGAAGTTTGCAATTAGCGATGTTTTTACCATTACAAAGCGCCAACTGTTGCAGCTTGCCAGAGTCCCTGAAGTACTGGTGTTCTCAACTATTCAGCCTGTGATGTTCGTTTTATTGTTCCGATTCGTATTTGGCGGTTCCATCGCCTCGGACCAGCCAGGCGGCTATGTACAGTTACTAATGCCCGGAATCTTCGTGCAAACAGTTGCCTTCACTTTGGCTTCAACAGCGATTGGTTTAGCTGAAGATATGAAAAAGGGATTAATCGATCGCTTTAGATCTCTACCAATTTCAAGAGGCGCTGTCATTATTGGTCGCACGTTTGGAGACGCGCTCCTAAATATTTTGGTACTTGTTGTTATGGCGTTAGCAGGTTTTGCAGTTGGTTGGCGCCCAACATCTGGCATTTTGCAAACAGCCTTAGCTTTCTTATTCCTATTTATGTTTGGTTACGCGCTGTCCTGGATCGGGATTTTGGTTGGTCTATCAGTTAAAGAAGCTAGAACCGTTCAAAGTGTCGGATTCCTAGTTACTTTCCCTTTGACATTTCTATCTAACGCCTTTGCGCCAACAAATAAAATGCCAAAAGTGTTGCAGTACTTTGCTGAATGGAATCCGGTTTCGACGATGGTTGCAGCTTGTCGCCAACTGTTTGGATTAACGAATCAATTTGGCGCGACTAAGGATTCTTGGCCGAGCCAGTACCCACTTCAGACATCATTGTTCTATATGGTGCTTTTAATGGTTGTCTTTATTCCATTAAGCATTAGGAAGTACAAGAACTTCTCAAGCTAGTTCTGGCAAAACTGCTAAGCCTTGCCAAGAAAATGAAAGTGGTATGTGGAGTCCCAGTTGTCTCTAATCTCTTTGATTGCTTCCCCATCCTGACTCATCGGGAATACGCTGCCTTCAATTGTTCCGCCTAAAAGAGTTAATTGAGCGATTAACTCAGAGTTCTCTTTAACATGCTCAAAAACCCCTTCAGGGCGGGTGAACTCTTCTAAAACAGTGCAGCGTGTTTTTTCAGCGTTAAAATACATGTCATATCGCAGTGTGAATTCTTGCTCTTGGATTTTTGCTATCAATTGTTCGGCAACTAGGCAGAACTGCTTCAAATTCTCAGGTGCTATGTAAGGGAATATCGCCACTGCACGGAAGTTATTCATTGTTCTCCTTGTAAATATAGGAAAAGGTACTTACCCTCTACCCGTGTCAGTTTTCTACCCTAAAGCAAGTAAAACTATAGTCGGCCACAAAGCCGTTCGTGAAGCACTTCGAGATACGCAAACCTATTCATCTGATCTGCAAGGTGATTCTGATGTTCGAGATTACCGCCAACTGCCTCTTGAAGTTGATCCCCCAAGACACCATTTATATCGGGTTGCTCTGGCCCCCGTACTTTGTTAAACCTTCAATTGAACTTTTAATTCCTGAATTTCGAGCCCATACAGAAAAGCTACTTACAGATTTCTTTAAACACGAGAGTCTCGAAGTTGGACAGCATTTGTCTCTTCCACTTGTGATGAAGAATTTAGGTGTGATCTATAGCCGCCCACAAGATGTCGAAGAATGGATTTCGTGGGGACCAGATGTATGGACCGCAGAATCTGAAGTACGCGACGGAAAGGTTTTGCATCGATATTTGGATGCAATTTATGAAGAAGCGCTAACCAAGAGCAAGGATGACATTTGGAGTCAGATTGCCTATCTTGAGATTGACGGGAAGCAAATCTCTGCGGCAGAGTTTCGAGGAATCGCAGGTGTGATGCTGGCAGGTGGCCGGGATACTGTCGTAAAACTTTTTACCGGAATCATGTGGCACTTTGGTAACAAGCCAGAAGACCTTGCTTTATTGCGCTCAAATCCCGAGCTAATTGGCCCTGCAATTCAAGAGTTCTTACGTTTCTTAACACCACTACCTGCCATGAACAGAACAGTTGTGCCAGAGAGCTCGACCTTAGAACTACCGGATGATCGATATGTTGGAATCAGCTTCATTTCTGGCAATTTTGATGAGTCTGTCTTTGAAAATCCATTCCAGATCAACTTTCATCGCGGACGAAATCCACACCTTAGCTTTGGATTTGGGCCTCATACCTGCCTAGGAAATCACATTGCCGAAATTGAAGCCAAGGTATTCCTAGAAGCACTTATAGATTCAGGACTTACTTGGGAAGTCACAACTGAAGAAATTCGTTTCCATCAGCTCCCATATACAAAAATACCTGATTATTTTGGCGCCTTAAAAATCGCCAGGACATAGCGTCAAGCGTTCGGAGTTATGTGTTACGAGTAAAACTCAGCTGCCAAAATCTCAACTGAGATTTGGCGACCGTTAGGCGCGGTATAAGAAACCTTTGCACCAATTTCTTGATTAAGCACAGCTGAACCAAGTGGAGATTTTTCGCTGTACACATCTAAATCACCAGATGAAATCTCACGTGAACCGATCAGGAACTTCATTTCATCTCCTGCGATGATCGCGGTAACAACCATTCCTGCGCCAACTTTCCCGTCATCGCTAGCAGGCGGAACTCCGATGTGGGCATTTTCAAGCATTTGTTTTAACTGACGAATTCGAGCTTCCATCTTGCCTTGCTCATCACGTGCTGCGTGGTAGCCGCCATTTTCTTTTAAGTCACCTTCGGCACGTGCTGCTTCAATTTTTGCCGTGACCTCTTTACGACCAGAGCTTTCAAGCATGGTCAGCTCAGCACGCAAGCGATCCGCTGCTTCTTGAGTTAGCCATGTCTGTGTCATAAGGCGTAAAGGTACTGGTTACTTACTTGGCGCGACAACTTATTACATCTGCATTAACCGCTTCGCTACGCGTAGGAACCACGGTGACCAGTTCGACTTTAGCTTCTCCAGCCGGTATTTCTTGGTCTATTTGGCCCACGATGTTCTTCTCGTAGTCACGAGCAATTACTGTGCAGATTGTTGAAGTTGTGGTGCTGTGGCGATCGACTGAATATCGGACAGAAACTTCGCGCATATCGCCAACTACAAAGGTAATTACTTGAACTCTAAAAGTGGGGTTGGAATGGTGCAACCCTGCCCATGTAATCCAGCCGACGCCGACAATCGCGGTGACTAGGGCAATAGCAATCCAGCTGCGCCCTTTTTTGACGCCGTAACGGTCGTTGTAGTCAAACGGCTCTTGCGATTGCATGGGATGATTATGGCATGACTAAGAACATTGACATGGGTGCTGCCGGCTCATTAACAGTAGCCCTGCTGATCATCGCCGTTGCATTCTTGATGCGAAGTTTTTACAAGCGTTTCATGGGTGTAGATCGAAGCGATGACTCAACCAAGTAATTTTCTTACCAAGGCGTTTCAAGCCGTTGCAGTACTTCTAATCGCTGCGACCTTTGTTGGGCTTGGCATTTGGCAGTTACAACGTGCAGCTGATTTGAAAGAAAGTTTGAAGGTTGCGACAACAATTGACACGACCGTTGTTCCGTTGGAATCAGTAACTTCACCAAGCGAATCAATTCCTGCAACCGCTCTTAATACAACAGTTTCAGTAACTGGCCATTACATCGCAAATTTTAAAGCCCCTAACCAAATAGATGGCAATGGCACAGTCGATGATTGGGAAGTTGCACTGCTACAAGTTGGCACAGATTCGGCAATCTTGGTTGTTCGAGGATTATGGTCAGAGCGATTACTTAACCCAGATATACAGCAATCGATGAATATCGATGTAGTTGGCCTAATGGTCGCAAGCCAATTTGGAGACCGCGCAGAAAATTCAGCTGGCGTTATTTCTCGCCTTGATAGCGCAGTCGTCACCTCGCTTACCGACCTTAATTTGTACGATGGCTATATTCTGGCCAGCAAAGAAGCAACCCGAACCGGTGCCCTTGATCGAACCCGCGTCACCCCCGAAAAACTCACATCCAGAATCCCCGGCTTCTATTGGCAACACCTTTCTTATGTTGTGATCTGGTGGCTCATGGCAGGCGTGGTGCTGTATCTGCCCTTCTATCGTCGTAGAGTTACCCCATGAGCGGTGCAATTATGCGATTTAGAATCATGGCGTTAGTCGCCGGTGTTATGTCCTTACTTCTGTGGTTTGTTTATATGCCCGCTAAGTATCTGTTCGATAACCCAACATTCCATGACTACACCGTATGGATCCCTTTGGTTCATGGATACCTGTATCCGGTCTACATCATCACCGCCATTCAATTTTCCACTAAAGCACGCTGGTCGCTTACAAAGATGCTCTGGCTCATTCTTGCCGGCACATTACCAATCGCATCCATTGCCGCGGAGCGCAGAGTTGTTCGCCAGTATTCGTAAATTAATTAAGTCACTTCTATACCCGCTGTACGAATCGCGGCTAGTTCGCTCATTGGATTTTTCGAAGACCCCACACCACGTTGGTGTAATTCTTGATGGAAATCGTCGTTGGGCAAAATCCAATCCGACCGCTAATGATCCCCATGGCCACAAAGCTGGCGCCAGCAAGATCATCGATTTTTTGGGATGGTGTGAAGAAGCTGAAGTTAAGGTCGTGACCCTGTGGTTGCTATCAACCGACAACTTCAAGAGATCAGAAGAAGAAATTGATGACCTGTTAAAAGTTATCGGAAACACCGTTGATGAATTAGCAGCTACGGGACGTTGGAACATTAAAGCTGTTGGTGCTTTGGATCTGCTGCCATCATGGCTTGCAGACAAATTAGCTGCCCTAAAGCCAATTCGTAGCGATGGCGTTGAAGTTAATGTGGCTGTTAGCTATGGGGGCCGCCGCGAAATCGTAGATGCTGTTAAAAGTTATATGAGTGAAGAGATTGCCGCTGGCCATTCATTGGCCGATGCCGCAGCCAAATTAACGGCTGAAGACATTTCACAATATTTGTACACCGCTGGTCAACCAGATCCTGAATTATTGATTCGCACATCTGGTGAACAACGGCTGGGTGGCTTCTTGTTGTGGCAAAGTGCATTGTCCGAATTCTATTTTTGCGAAGCCTATTGGCCAGATTTTCGCCGAGTAGATTTCTTGCGCGCCTTGCGTTCTTACTCTGTGAGAAAGCGCCGTTTTGGTTCATAAATCGAACCTTAAAATTAACTTTTGCCCATCGCGTGTCTGCACAAAAAACTGACTTCTCGGTTCTACCTTTTATTTATACGAAGCACGCCCGCCGATCACAATTAAATCTAGGAGCAATCATTGGCTTCAAAAGGTCAACAATCCAAGAAAACCTTTGTTTTAGATACCAGTGTTTTGCTCGCAGACCCCGGGGCGTTGTACAGATTTGCTGAACATGAAGTCATTATTCCGATCGCAGTTATTGGTGAATTAGAAACCAAGCGCGACCACCCTGAACTGGGCTACTTTGCCCGAGCCGCCCTTCGAGCCTTGGATGATTTACGGATTACCCATGGTCGGTTGGATAAAGCGCTCACCATTACGCCTGAAGGCGGCACTTTGTCGGTCGAACTCAACCACACCGATCTTTCAACGCTGCCTCATGGCTTCTTGCGAGATGGGACCAATGATTCTCGAATCCTGGCGATAGCAAAAAACTTGATGTCAGATGGCAAGGAAGTTGTCCTTGTAACAAAGGATCTGCCCCTTCGAGTCAAAGCTTCATCTGTTGGAGTCGAGGCCCAGGAGTACTTGGCCGAACTTGTTTCTAATAGCGGCTGGACCGGAATCGAAGAGATCAATGTCAGCCATAGTGTGATTGATGATTTATATGCTAGCGATTATGCCGATCATGAATCCGCCCACCAACTTCCAGTTCATACTGGAATCGTGCTGCACTCCGAAAAGGGAAGTGCCTTAGCCCGAGTCACCGCCGACAAACGATTGAAATTGGTTCGCGGCGATCGCCAAGCTTTTGGATTGCATGGCCGAAGCGCCGAACAGAGAATCGCACTCGATCTTCTTTTGGATGAATCCATCGGAATCGTTTCATTAGGTGGCAGGGCCGGAACAGGAAAGTCAGCCCTTGCTTTATGTGCCGGACTGGAAGCGGTTATGGAAAAGCGAGTTCATAAAAAGGTCGTGATCTTCCGCCCCTTGTATCCAGTGGGCGGCCAAGAGTTGGGATACCTGCCAGGATCTGAAGGCGAGAAGATGTCGCCTTGGGCCCAGGCGGTTTTCGATACTTTGGGAGCCCTGGTTAGCCAACCAGTAATTGATGAAATCATCGACCGCGGTCTCATTGAGGTCCTACCCCTGACCCACATCCGTGGCCGTTCTCTTCATGACTCTTTTGTCATCGTCGATGAGGCCCAATCCCTAGAACGAGGCGTCTTACTGACCGTGCTTTCTAGAATCGGTCAGGCTTCCAGAGTCATCTTGACCCACGATGTTGCCCAGCGGGACAACTTGCGGGTCGGTCGCCATGACGGCGTGGTCGCAGTGGTTGAAACTTTGAAGGGACATGAGCTCTTTGCTCACGTCACCTTGACCCGAAGCGAGCGCTCGCCGATCGCCGCCTTGGTCACTGAATTGCTGGAAGGTCCTGTCGGAAACTAGCGCCACAGCAATAATCTGGGCTGTGCATAATCTGGATTGTGCAAGCACATCGGGCCGCAAGTCATCCCTAAAACAATGTCACAGTCACATTTGGTGCATTTCGGACATTCCCCTAGCTGACCTGCGCTTTTACCCATCCACAGGAGAATGAAATCCTGAGAATTTGCGACTCCAGCGGGCTTTGATTTGCCGATGAGCCGTATCTACCGCACCATAAAGGCATTCCCCTTAAGTATCAGAGCCTCATGTGAGGCTGATGGCCTATGGAGTGAAACCGCGGGTGAGTGCCCGAGGGTTAGAGATGAATGGAAGGAGAACAGAACGTGAAGACAGCATTGTTAAAAAGCTCGAAAAAGTCAGTAGCGATCTGGGGGGCTACCGCCGCCTTGCTACTTGTAGCAACAATTCTTCCTGCAGCTTACGCCCTTGAGATCGCGACCCCTTCAGAGGTCGAACTAGATGTCACAAAGAGCTCGGCGATCATCGAGCCGGTTGAAACGGTAGCCCAGTTATTCAACGAAGATGATCTATCAGCGACCGCATCAGGGGCAATCTTCTCTTCCGAGATGGCCTTGGTATCAACGGTTAGTCGCCAGGTCGAATTAGCCCGCACCCCATTAGGTGCCAAGAAAGTCGCAAAATCAATTTTGCTCAACGAGTACGGCTTTGCTGAAAAAGAGTACAAATGCTTGAACACCTTATGGACCAAGGAAAGCCATTGGAACTACAAGGCCCGCAATAAGAGATCTGGTGCCCACGGAATTGCTCAGGCATTGCCGGCAAGCAAGATGAATGTGGTCTCAACGGATTGGCGCACAAACCCAGTTACACAAATTCGCTGGGGACTTCGCTACATCAGTATTCGCTATGAGACACCGTGCAAGGCTTTGGCCAAGCACAAGCGCAGCAACTATTACTAAGCCGAATTAAACTTCGGGTTTTAAACCTATCGAGACTAATTTTGAGGTCTCTGTAAAGAAATCATTGCCCTTGTCATCAACAACGATAAAGGCTGGGAAATCAACAACATCGATTTTCCAGACCGCTTCCATGCCAAGCTCTTCAAAATCTAAGACCTCTACCTTTTTGATGCAGTCTTGTGCCAAGCGAGCAGCTGGTCCACCGATAGATCCGAGATAGAAACCACCATGTGATTTGCACGCATCGGTCACAGCCTTTGATCGATTGCCCTTTGCCAGCATCACCATGGATCCGTCATTAGATTGGAAATACTCAACATATGAATCCATGCGGCCTGCTGTTGTTGGACCAAATGAACCCGAGGCATATCCTTCGGGAGTCTTGGCTGGGCCAGCGTAATAAACAGCGTAATTCTTTAAGTATTCAGGCATTGGCTTGCCAGCATCCATATCCGCTTTGATTCGTGCGTGGGCAAGGTCGCGGGCCACAACTAATGTGCCGGTCAGTGAAAGACGGGTCTTAACAGGGTGCTTGGAAAGCTCAGCTAAAACGGAAGCCATGGGCTGATTAAGATCGATCGCAACAACGTCATCATTTAGATGCTCATCTGTTGTTTCAGGCAAGAAATGTGCAGGATCCCGCTCTAGAACTTCAAGGAAGATTCCATCCTTGGTGATCTTGGCCTTTGCTTGGCGATCTGCAGAACATGAAACCGCAATTGCTATGGGCAGTGATGCACCATGTCGAGGCAAACGGACTACACGAACATCGTGGCAGAAGTACTTGCCACCAAATTGTGCACCGATTCCTAATGTGCGAGTTAACTCTAAAACCTTTTGTTCTAATTCAAGATCCCGAAAGCCATGTCCAGTTGCCGCATCCCCTGAAGTTGGCAATGAATCCAGGTACTTTGTACTGGCAAGCTTTGCAGTTTTAACTGTGGCCTCGGCACTAGTGCCGCCAATAACAATTGCTAGGTGATATGGGGGACAAGCCGCTGTTCCAATCGAGCGAAGTTTTTCATCTAACCAATTCATAAATGAGGTTGGATTTAAAACTGCCTTTGTTTCTTGATATAAAAATGATTTATTGGCACTGCCGCCACCCTTAGCAATAAACATAAAGTTGTATTCATCCTGGTGATCACTATCGGCATAGATTTCGATCTGGGCAGGGAGGTTATTGCCAGTGTTTTTCTCTTCCCATGTCGTGACAGGGGCCATCTGCGAATAGCGAAGATTGAGCTGGGTATAGGCATCATAAATACCCTGAGAAATTGCGACCTCATCTTTGCCAGTTGTAAGAACAAACTGGCCCTTTTTGCCCATAACCAGTGCTGTACCTGTGTCTTGGCACATCGGCAAGATTCCACCAGCTGCGATATTGGCATTTTTCAAAAGGTCAATAGCTACGAAGCGATCATTAGGTGAGGCTTCAGGATCGTTAACAATATTTGTTAGCTGCTGAAGGTGTTCTGCGCGAAGGTAGTGGTTGATGTCATGGATTGCTTCGGCGGTTAGCTTTTCAAGTGCTGCTGGTTCAATCTGCAAAAACTCTTTATCTCCAAGTTTTACAACACTGACACCCTCTGTGCTGACAAGGCGGTACTTAGTTGTGTCCGCGCCTAACGGCAATAGGTCAGAGTAGGAAAAATTTGGCATCGCTTATTGTCTCTATGAGTCGCTAGTCGGCTTTACAGCGTCAAGTTTTTTCTTAGCCCCGTCTAACCATTCCTGGCAGATCTTGGCTAACTCTTCGCCGCGCTCCCACAACTTCAAGGACTCTTCCAATGTTGCGCTGCCCTCTTCAAGGGATTCGACAACTTGGGCTAGCTCATCTCTGGCTGCTTCATAAGAAATCTTCTTAGCTTCGCTCATGTGCTAAATCTACTCTCTCTTTACGCGCCTGTGGCTGTGGCTTGGGTCTCGCCCTTAGCAAGGCGAAGGCGCAGTACATCGCCTTGTTTCAACTTCTTTGGATCTGTGACTATCTGACCATCGGCTAATTGAACTACCGAATACCCACGATCCAATGTTGCTTGTGGCGAGAGCGCACGAACTCGGGCCTTTATCTGCTTCAACTCTTCCTTTGCCAACTTTATGGAAGCGCCAAAGGAGCGGTTTGATCTATCGCGCAGCCCAGCAATGGTTTCAGCCCTGGTTGTGATTAATACATGGGGGTCTTTCATTACAGGGCGGTTTTTAAAGTTGGTAATTCTGGTTATTTCTAAATCGATGCGATTTACCAGTGTGCGGCGGGCACGATCTCGCAGCGCACCGATCATTGCGATTTCCTCAAGAATATCCGGAACAACTCGCTTGGCAGCATCTGTTGGAGTTGATGCTCGGTAATCTGCTACTAAATCTAAAAGCGGTGAATCTTTTTCATGGCCAATGGCAGAGACAATTGGGGTTGTGCAGGATGCGGCTAAACGAACTAAGGATTCATCACTAAATGGCAACAGATCTTCAAAAGATCCACCACCGCGCGTAATGATGATGACCTCGACATCTTTATTTGCCTCTAGTTCGCGCAATGCATCTGATACTTCACTAACAGCTGCAGCGCCTTGAACAGTTACTTCGCGGATTTCAAATTGCACACTGGGCCAACGACGCTTTGCGTTTTCAACAACATCTTTTTCGGCATCTGTATTTCTGCCACAAATCAGACCAATAACTTTAGGGAGCAAGGGCAGAGCAACTTTTCGATCTGAATTAAAGAGCCCTTCAGCAGCCAACAGATTCTTGAGTGCTTCAAGGCGTGCTAATAATTCGCCCACACCGACTTGGCGGATTTCACGGGCAGAAAAAGAGAGGGAACCATTTTTTGTATACCAAGAGGGCTTTGCATAGACAACAACTCGTGCGTTATCGGGCAAAGGCTTAACGGTTGCAATCACCGACTTGTGGCACATGACCGAGATTGACATATCAACGCTGGTATCGCGCAGGCGCATAAATGCCATCATTCCGCTGCGCTCGTTTAATTCACTGATTTCGCCTTCGATCCAGATTGGACCTAGCCGATCAACGTAATCCTTGATCGCTTCAGAGACGACCTGAACCGAAGCAGGAGCTTCACTTGAAGTTTCGAACATGGGGTGAGCCTAATAGACTGACCCCATGGCTAAGAGAGTTCTACTGGCAGCGCCTCGCGGATATTGCGCAGGGGTGGATCGAGCCGTCGTTACCGTAGAAAAAGCACTGGCCTTGTATGGCGCACCTGTCTATGTGCGAAAGCAGATTGTCCACAACATCCACGTTGTTGCATCCCTTGAAGCTAAAGGTGCGATCTTTGTGGAAGAAACAGATGAAGTTCCAGAGGGCAAGACAGTTGTATTTTCCGCCCACGGAGTTTCACCACTGGTGCATGAACAAGCCGCAGCCCGCAATCTAAAAACTATTGATGCAACCTGTCCATTGGTCACCAAGGTGCACCATGAAGTACGCCGTTTTGCGACAGAAGATTCTGAAATTTTGCTTATCGGTCACCACGGCCACGAAGAGGTTGAAGGCACAGCCGGTGAAGCACCAGATCGTGTTCGAATTGTCGATGGCTTAGAGGGCGCTCGCACAATCCAACCCACACCTGGCAAGAACTTAGTCTGGCTGTCACAAACAACGCTATCTGTTGATGAAACCATGGAAACAGTTGCAATCCTCAAAGAGCGTTTTCCAGATATTCAAGCACCACCCAGTGATGACATTTGTTATGCCACACAAAATCGCCAAGAAGCGATTAAGGAAATCGCACCACAAGCTGATCTAGTAATTGTCGTTGGATCTCGCAATTCAAGTAACTCGGTTCGCCTCGTAGAGGTTGCATTGGAATATGGAGCTAAAGCATCACATCTTGTTGATTACGCCGAAGAGATCCAGGATGCGTGGTTTACGGGTGTTGAAACTATTGGTCTAACGAGTGGTGCCTCAGTTCCTGAAATACTTGTTAAGGATGTATTGGCAACATTGCAGCAGCATGGTTTCATTGACGTTCAAGTGGTCACAGCAGCAGAAGAGTCATTGCTGTTTTCCTTGCCGCCTGAGCTACGCAAAGACATGAAAGCAGCGGGCCAGGCTTAATCCTGTACTGCAGCTGCCTTACGCTTCGAAGGCTTGCTCTTAGCTTTTTG
>CAIJHZ010000184.1 GCA_903820565.1 uncultured Actinomycetes bacterium | reverse complement strand
GGGGTGCAACGATGCAGCTAACAGAACCTGATGCAGGTTCTGATGTTGGTGCAGGTCGCACCAAGGCTGTGCAGCAAGCAGATGGCACATGGCACATCACCGGAAATAAGCGTTACATAACTTCAGGGGACGCGGACTTCTATGACAATGTTGTTCACTTCGTACTTGCACGCCGTGAAGGTGGCGGACCAGGAACAAAGGGTCTTTCCTTATTCCTTATTCCTAAGTTCATGTTTGATTTTGAAACAGGGGAGATGGGTAAGCGTAACGGTGTTTATGTAACAGCGCTGGAAGACAAAATGGGACTCAATGTCTCTGCAACCTGTGAAGTTAACTTAGGTGAAAAAGAGCCTGCTGTTGGATATCTATTAGGAGATGTTCACGAAGGTATTAAGCAGATGTTTAAGGTCATTGAATTTGCTCGCATGATGGTGGGAACAAAGGCAATTGCAACGCTATCTGCTGGATATATGCAGGCGTTGTCCTATGCCAAGGAGCGCGTACAGGGCGGTGACATGAAGGTAATGAATGACAAGGCATCACCTCGCGTCACCATCATTAAGCACCCTGATGTGCGCCGTTCATTAATGGTTCAAAAGTCCTATAGCGAGGGTATGCGTGCACTAGTGCTCTATACCGCCTCTATCCAGGATGAGATCGAGCTTGCAGAAGCAGCTGGCGATAAAGATCGCGCTGCAGACATGATTGCACTGAACGATTTATTGCTTCCAGTTGTTAAGGGTTACGGTTCAGAAAAGTCTTGGACTCTTCTTGGTACAGAATCACTACAAACATTTGGTGGTGCAGGATTTACGCGCGACTGGCCAATTGAACAGTATGTGCGCGATGCAAAGATTGACACCTTGTATGAAGGCACAACAGCTATTCAAGGTCTTGACTTCTTCTTCCGCAAAATTGTTAAAGATGGTGGACGCGCACTTGGTTTGCTAGGTAAAGAGATTCAGAAGTTTGCCGAAACTGGTGGGGTGCATGATGCTGAAAAGCAAGCACTTCTTAAAGCACTCGGTGATCTCAATGGAATTGTTGCTGTTCTAGTAGGACATGCAATGGATTCTCAAACTGATGCGGTCAAGATTTATAAGGTTGGTCTAAATACGTCTCGTTGTTTAATGGCGGTTGGTGACATCATCACTTCCTGGTTGTTACTACGTCAAGCAGATATCGCAGTTGAGAAGCTGCCTAACGCTGGCAAGGACACTGATTTCTACACAGGAAAGATTGCAGCAGCTAAGTTCTTCGTTCATAACAATCTGCCACACATCACCGCAGATCGTAAGATCGTTGAAGCAACTGATGGATCGATCATGGATCTGCCTGAATCAGCTTTCTAGCCGAAAACCTCTTTTAATCAGTTACTCTTGCTAGATGCTTAAGGCTCGTCGTAGTGAATTGCTGTTGATTCTTTCTGCGTTAATGTTTGCAAGTAACGGCATCGCAGCAAAACTCTTACTTGATGGTCACATCACAGCGTGGCGCTTAGCTCAAGTGCGTGCCATTAGTGCCTGCGCAATTCTGGCGCTGTATTTATGGCGCACAGCTCCTAGAACAATCCGCATTAAACGCTCTGAGATAATGCCGCTCGTTACCTACGGTGTCCTTGGAATCGCAACAGTCCAAGCGCTCTATTTCCTAGCTATCTCAAGGATGCATGTAAGCATTGCCCTGCTTATCGAATTCACGGCTCCTGTCTGGATTGTTGTTTACCTGCGGGTCGTGAAGCGCAAACATGTGCCCAATCAGATGTGGTTGGCGCTGACATTGGCGCTATCTGGTTTGGCGCTGATCGCACAGATTTGGCAAGGCTTAACTCTTGATGGCATTGGTGTGATCGCAGGCTTTGGTGCCTCATTCGCACTTGCTTATTACTTTCTGGGCGGTGAGGCACTCTCTGAATACCGCGACAGCCAATCGATCACGATGTGGGGCTTTTTCTTTGCTGGTGTTACATGGTGCATAGTGCTGCCGGTTTGGAAATTTCCATTTACGGTGTTTACAACATCCATTCCTTTAGAGGGCGCTCTTGAGGGCAGCACTGCGCCAGGTTGGGTACTTATTGCCTATGTTGTTGTGATCGGAACAATCTTGCCGTATCTGTGTGTGATGGCAGGACTCAAGAATTTAAAGGCGTCGACAACTAGTGCGTTTGGTTTACTAGAACCAATTTTTGTTGGCATCGTTGCTTGGTTTTGGTTTGGCGAATCATGGACAGCTATACAACTTATTGGTGGTGTTGTTGTAATCGCTGGAATTTATTTGGCAGATCAAGCTCGCAGTAAAACCGCTTAAGCTCCGAAGTTATCCTCTGGCGGATTATTCGTACCTTCGCGCTGTTGTGTCCAGTCTGTTCCGCTGCCAGGGTTTTGTGGCATATCAAAGAAGCGTGCATAGTGAAGTTGCGCTGAGACTGTAATTGTTTTGGTTGGACCGTTACGGTGCTTAGCAACAATTAAATCTGCTTCACCTGTTCGGTTTTGGGAATCATACATATCATCGCGGTGCAACATAATGACAACGTCTGCATCTTGTTCAATAGAACCAGACTCGCGAAGATCTGAAAGCATTGGTCGTTTATCGGTACGTTGTTCAGGACCACGGTTAAGCTGTGAAATCGCAATCACGGGAATGTTTAACTCTTTAGCCATTAACTTTAATTGACGTGAGAATTCAGATACTTCCTGCTGGCGGTTTTCAACTTTTTTACCTGAAGACATCAGCTGTAAGTAGTCAATAACAATCAGTTTAAGGTCATTGCGCTGCTTTAAACGGCGGGCTTTTGCGCGGATCTCCATCATAGAAAGGTTAGGAGAATCATCAATAAATAATGGTGCTTCTGAAATTTCACCCATACGACGAGCAAGACGGGACCATTCATCATCAGATAAAGATCCTGAACGAATATTGTTAAGGCCAACACGTGCTTCGGCAGACAACATGCGCATTGTGATTTCACTCTTTGACATTTCAAGCGAGAAAATAACTGATGTTAATCCATCATGAATTGATGCATGGCGCGCGATATCAAGACCAAGTGTTGACTTACCCATTGCAGGACGTGCTGCCAAGATAATCATGTTTCCTGGGTGTAGACCATGTGTTAACGCATCAAGATCTTTAAATCCAGTCTTTACACCTTCAACACCAATACCTTTTGAAATTGCTTCAATCTCATCAAGAGCTTGAGGTAGCAATGTTGAAAGTTGAACATAATCTTCTGATGAGCGACGTTCAGTAACTGCATAGACCTCGGCTTGCGCGAGGTCGACCATGTCATCGACTTCACCTTCAGTTGTGTAACCATATTGGACAATCTTTGTACCAGCTTCAACTAAGCGACGCATGATTGCATGTTCACGAACAATCTTTGCGTAGTAACCAGCGTTAGCTGCGGTTGGTACAGATGAAATTAGAGTGTGTAAATATGGGGCACCACCTGCGCGAGAAATGTCTCCGCGTTTTGATAACTCTGCAGAAACAGTTACTGCGTCAGCAGGTTCACCGCGGCCATACAAATCAATAATTGCGTCATAAATTAATTCGTGTGCCGGGCGATAGAAATCGCGATCACGAATAATTTCAATGACATCGGCGATTGCATCCTTTGATAACAGCATTCCGCCAAGAACTGATTGCTCTGCAATTAAATCTTGTGGTGGTGTGCGTTCGAATTCGGCGCCAACAGAATTAATGTTGGGATCTCGCACTGGGCGGTTGCTAGGAAGTTCTGCGATGCTCACGCGTTAAACCTCCCATAGGACACTGACAAGTGCGTTACCTGCTGCGCGTAACTTAAACCTTTCTCACTATCGCAGGCGAGAATCGCTTTTTTGGCCTGGGGGAAAGCTGTGTGTAAGTAGGTGGATAAGGGCGATTTCCTGTGTATGTAGCGGTGGATTAATTGTGGATAACCATGGGTGCTCACTCTCGCTGGTGCTAAAAGCCCTGTTCAGAGGCGATATCTATACACACAGCCCTGTGGAGGAAAGTATTTTGGGGCATCCCATATTGCGAGATCGCACCCGTTGTTTACCTATCTAGGGCACAGTTCAACCATGATCGTTGATTACGCCTTATACCGCGAAGGGGTTCGTTACTCAGAACCCTCAAACTTGCCTGAATTAATTGCTAAAGCCAAAACTGACGGTGGTTTTGTCTGGGTGGGATTAGCTGAGCCGACGCAAGAAGAGTTCGACAAGATTGTAGGAGATTTTAGATTTCACCCCTTAGCAATTGAAGATGCAATTAGCGCAAAGCAGCGCCCAAAGTTTGAAGAGTATCCAGGATTACAGTTTTGTGTACTGCGTACCGTTTTTTATGATGAAGCAAAAAGCGAAGTATCGACTGGAGAAATATTTTGTTTTATCGGTGAGCATTTCATTGTTGTAGTTCGACATGGTGATG
>CAIJHZ010000183.1 GCA_903820565.1 uncultured Actinomycetes bacterium | reverse complement strand
CTTTGGATCAAAATTAGACAAGGTACGAAGGTAGAAAACAGATGCCGTTGACTTGTCTGCAATCTTTGCACTCACACCTTTGCCGGTCTCTTCAAACTTTAATGTTCGCAAGGCTTCAACAGGATCTGTGAACTTTAACCCTAACGAACCCGCAACTTCACGCGCGATACCGCGGATACTCAACGCATAACCTCGGTCAGGATTTACTGCAACATCAAAAATAACATCATTGATCTGCAATGCTTCAATTGCATCAGCACCGATTGTTACTTCACTGTCAGCAAAAACCATAATGCCAGCGTGATCATCACTGATGCCAAGTTCGCGACCTGAACAAATCATTCCATTAGAGGTCTTGCCGTAGGTTTCTCGTGCACCAATTTTAAAGTCGCCAGGCAACACTGCTCCTGGCAAAGCTGCCACGATCAAATCCCCCACTGCAAAATTAGTTGCACCGCAAATAACATAACGAGTTTGTCCTTCACCGCAGTCAAATCCAACGTAGCGAATAGGCTTCTTGAACTCGGTAATTTCTTCGATTGACAAAACCTTTGCAAACTTAAGCGGACCAGTTAAATCTGCGCCTTGCTTAATGATCTCTTCAACCTCAAAACCAACGCGAATCAATCCATCTGAAATTTGCTCAGCTGTAACAGATGCAGGGATATCAACAAACTCCTTAATCCAGGACAGAGGCGCGCGCATTACAGGCCAACTCCAAACTGACGAGTAAAACGCAGATCGCCTTCAACGATGTCATGCATATCGGTTATGCCGTGACGAACCATCAGTGTGCGCTCAAGTCCCATGCCAAATGCAAAGCCACTATAAACATTTGTGTCAATGCCACATGTTGCAAGTACCTTTGGATTCACCATTCCGCAACCGCCCCATTCGATCCAGCGATTATTAAAGAAGATGTCTACTTCTGCACTTGGCTCTGTGAATGGGAAAAATGATGGACGAAGTCGAGTTTTTACATCTGGACCAAACATATGGCGCGCAAAGTTATCTAGCGTGCCTTTGAGGTGAGCCATCGTGATGCCCTTGTCAATGACTAATCCCTCTACCTGATGAAAGACTGGACTATGGGTTGCATCTAATTCATCTGCTCTAAATGTGCGACCAGGACAGACAACATAAATTGGTGGCTCTTGTGTAAGCATGGTGCGAATTTGTACTGGTGATGTGTGGGTTCGTAATACCATTCCAGATTCAACCGGTTCTATAAAAAAGGTGTCTTGCATTGTTCGAGCTGGATGATCTGCCGGAATGTTTAAAGCATCGAAGTTCAGCCAACCGGATTCAAGTTCAGGACCTTCTTCAACAGCAAAACCTTGTTCGATAAAGAAATCTGATACCTCATTCTTGATAATTGAAATTGGATGCAAACCACCCCGATGCGAGCGATTTACTGGCAGGGTGATGTCGACAACCTCTTCGAGTAATACTTTACGATCACGCTCCGCTTCAAGAACAGCTGTTGCTGCTGCAAGTGCTTGGGCTATTTCCGCCTTTGCCTCGCCAATAACTTTGCCGAAACTTGCTTTGTCTTCTGGTGACAGTACGCCTAAACCGCGAGAAGCCAAGGCAATAGGTGATTTATCCCCGGCATGGGCAAGGCGTGCGGCTTTTAGTGAATCTAGATCTGTGGCGGAGGCAAAAGCCTTACGGGCATCTTGTACCCAAGTTGAAATTTCCTCAACGCGCATGGGCATAACTCTATCTTGTAGCCCTTTGTTAACGTGGCATATTTGATAGGTGATACATAACAATCGACGCCGCCGCTGAAAGATTGAGGCTTTCGGCATTACCTGGCATCGGAATACTTACAACCTCTATCAAATCCACATTCTGCCCAGTTGCTAAGCCACGAGCTTCATTTCCAAATACAGCCACAGTATCCCCCGACATTTGATACTCACTTAAATTCTTTGATGCCCCTGCGCCAAGGGAAAAGGCTTTAACTCCCATTGCTAGTACTTCTGCAATAGATACTGATTCAAATACTGGAATATGCCATAGTGATCCTGCTGTACTACGCACAACCTTTGGTGAATACATATCAACGCTACCTGGTGAAGTAATGACTGCATCCATTGCAAATGCATCGGCTGAACGTAAAATCGTGCCGGCATTTCCTGGATCTTGCACCTCGGAAAGATAAATGAATTTGCGAGAACCATTGAGTTGAATCGAATCTAAAATCACTTGCGGAATTGTGCACACTGCCAAAATGCCCTGGGGCGTGATTGTTTCAGACATTTCTTTCATAACTTCATCACTGACATCAACCACATTAACGGCTGATAAATCTGAGACTTCTTCAACCTTGCTACGTCCATTGATTGTTAAATACAAAGTTTCGATTTTAGGGCCACTTGTTGAGACAAGAGCTTCTCGGGCACATTGCAATCCTTCTGCAACAAAATGGCCAGCGGCTTTTCTTTCCTTTACTCCCCTAGAACCAATAAGAGCCTTAACCCGCGCAACATGTGGCGAATTAAGGCTCTCAATCATTGGCTATTTACAAAGAGACGAGGCTCT
>CAIJHZ010000182.1 GCA_903820565.1 uncultured Actinomycetes bacterium | reverse complement strand
TTGGTGTTGCAGACGATGAAGGAGAACAGTTTTGCAACTGAGTTCGTCGAAGTGATGTGTGTAAAAACTTCGGGACTGAGAAAGCGATAGTCACACTACGCCCGTAGAAGCCCTGTTTTAATACCGAAGGACCCGGGTTCGATTCCCGGCACCTCCACTAGACGTTTTACTCATTTGTGCAGTCAAATGAAAAAATTTAGTTCTTTATTTTCCACCTAGACCAGTATAAAGAGTTAGTACTCTACTTATAGCTTTCTTTTGGGTCGAAGATATGGTCACATCCTTATAGTACTTAGAGCCTTCAATGCGCATCACGGCCTTTTTGGAAGTCGCTATCTTCTTAATCAGATCCAGTTGGGGTTTAGTTACTGGCTCGTTGTACCATTCCCAAACCTTAGAATCGTTATCTGTCTCAACATCGCCATAGCTAGGGTCAATTTCATTTGTATAGCCATCGACCTTAAAGAGATATTTTTCAATAAATAACCAGTCTTCGCCGTAATATTGGATTCTAAGAAACAAAGTTGGACTCGAACCCTTTTTCGTGCCGACATAAATGTAGAAGCCATTTGCGTTTGTGTACCGCGGGCTTGATTTGTCTTCATAATATGCGGTTTCTTTAAAGTCGTCTTTTGTAACTCTCATCTGTGCAAGCGCTGCTTTGTATTCTGCAGACTTTTCTGCCGAATAAGAAGCAGGTATGCCAGTTAGGGGAATTATGATGAGAAGAGCAGCTGTTATCGTCGACCTTGCTAATCTATTCATGTTTTCCTCCCCAGGAATTGAGCCATACTGGAAAACTATCCTCTCCTGAGTTTAAGTTCAAGGGGTGAATGCCAATATTCGTAATTTCTTGGGTTTCTGGAACCTTTAATTGATACTTCTAGACCAGTTATTTTGTGCGTAACGCCAAAATCAAACACTTAATGCTGCCCCCCAGGTCCATATCCATCTTCACCTGATGAACGACCATTCTTTTTCCACTTCAATTTTGGCCCATGATCACCAGGACCAACTTTTCGTATGCCTAATTTATTTCCAATGGTCGCAAGCAAGTAAAAGTCAGGGAAGTACTCGCGACGTAAGGCGATATACGCAGACACAATTGCGTAAGCGCCAAAGAACTTTGCGACAGTTACTCCTCCCATGGACACTAATGAGAAACCAAGGAAAGTTCCAATTACAATTATTAGTCCATGAATAATCTTGCGGAGCACATTAACAATTGCCCATGGAACACTTTCCTTAGAATTCAAGAATTTCAGTAATCGGTGTGAAGTTAATGCAATTGCAAATGGTCCTGAAAATAGGGTGATCATAAAGATGATGACAACAAGGTAGGCAAGTGATTCCATTTCTAGGCCTCCCACTCATGTCGAAGTGCGGCGAACAACACCATGTTCTCACGAGTTCCGTCCCCACAACAGGACTTGTCCCTCAAAACACCTTCTTGTTCATAGCCAGCGTTGGTGAGAACCTTCAGTGATGGCTTGTTTGATTCAACAACTAAGGCCTCTATGCGATGGAAACCAATAGTTTCAAAGCCATAACCGGTTAATAGCTTGGTGGCAGCCGTTGCAATTCCTTTGCCCCGAGCATCTGCCGTTACCCAATAACCGATTTCAGCCTTAGCTTCATCAAGGACCAGTGTGTGGAAAGAAAGTGCTCCTGCTAAATTTCCATCGTATTCAAGGACTAGTTGAATTTCTGTCTGCATAGTGAAGCCATTAGGGGAGCGTTCACGAACGTAATGCTCAGCATTGGCTATTTGATAATTAGCTGGGATACGGGTGAACTTTGGAATCAAAGGATCTTGGACACCTTCAAAGATCGGAACTATGTCGCGTTCTTCAGGCTTTCGAAGCGTGATCAACCCATATTGCAAGGTTGGTACTTCTGTTGGCCACCAGATCATTTATCTAGTATTACAGGTTGATTAACCTTCTTGTAGGTCAGTAGGCGCGCCATGCACATCAAGCACATCCGCGCCTAACTTCGATCCCTCACCACTGCGATTAAGCGGAGTCTTTGCCTTGGCATCATCCTTATAAATAGCAGGAATTGAACCAAGCAATCCCTTTTGGAAATCCTCAAACGCCTGCAGAACTTCGCGCTTTGTGTTCATAACAAAAGGCCCCATCCATGCAACAGGCTCTTTAATTGGTGCACCACCGAGAACAAATAGTTCAAGCTCTGGCGAACGCGCTTCTTGCTGATTAGCAGCTCGCACAACGATTGTGTCACCATCACCGAAGACAGTTAATTGACCCATCTGCACAGGACGGGCTTCATCGCCAACAAATCCATGTCCTGCAATTGTGTATACAAGTGCGTTGTAATCCTTGCGCCATGGCAATCGTAATTCCGCACCAGCTGCGACAGTTGCATGCAATAAAGTAATTGGAGTTTGTGTTGAACCAGGACCAAAGTGGCCGTCAACTTCACCGGCGATAACACGCAACAATGAACCACCATCTACTGAAGACAACAACGCGACATCTTTTGCACGAACATCTTGGTATGCAGGAGGTGACCACTTCTTGGCCGCAGGCAAGTTAACCCACAACTGGAATCCGTGGAATAAACCACCTGACATAACCAAACTCTCTGGGGGAGTTTCAATATGCAAAATTCCCGCACCAGCTGTCATCCATTGCGTATCGCCATTTGAAATCGTTCCACCACCACCATTGTTATCTTGGTGATCAAAGATTCCATCAATAATGTATGTAACTGTTTCAAATCCGCGGTGTGGGTGCCAAGGAGTTCCCTTTGGTTCACCCGGTGCGTATTCAACTTCACCCATTTGATCTAAGTGAATAAATGGATCAAGTTCTGCCATATCAACACCAGCAAATGCGCGACGAACCGGAAAGCCTTCACCTTCGAAACCTTGTGGCGCTGTCGTAATGCTCTTTACTGTGCGAGCACGCGCGCCAGGAACTTCGTTAACGCGAGGCAATACGGTGATGTCGCTGACGGTTACTGCAGGCATTGGACTCTCCTTAGTTCAGGCTCTAAGGGTAATTGAACATTCAACTACTTGCAACTCTTGAATTAAAGAGCTTTGAGTGCAGAGACAACCTTGGTCAATGAGGCCTTTGCATCACCGAACAAAAGCATTGTCTTTGGATCGTACAAGAGTTCGTTTTCAATGCCAGCAAAGCCTGGGCGCATAGAACGCTTTAAGAAGATGATGTTGGCCGCATTGTTAACTTCAAGAATTGGCATTCCATAAATTGGGCAACCAGGAGTCGTTTGTGCTGCAGGGTTAACAACATCGTTAGCGCCGATCACGATTGCAACATCTGTTTGACCAAATGTTGGATTTACTTCATCCATTTCAAGCAATTGATCGTATGGAACATTTGCTTCGGCAAGAAGAACGTTCATGTGTCCTGGCATGCGACCTGCAACTGGGTGAATACCGTAGGCAACATCAATGCCTTTAGAAATCATTAAGTCAGCTAGTTCGCGAACTGTGTGCTGTGCTTGCGCAACAGCTAATCCGAATCCTGGAACGATGACAACGCGGCGTGCATAGTTAAGCAAGATTGCGACATCATCTGGTGAGCCTGACTTAACCGGACGCTCTTCGGCGTCACCTGACGAATCTTGTGCCTTTGCAGTAAAGGCACCAAACAAAGTGCCAAATAATGAACGTCCCATAGCTTCGGCCATTTTGCGCGTCAAGATTGTTCCTGATGCTCCAACCAAAGTTCCGGCAACGATCAACAAAGTTGAATCTAATACGTAACCACTTGCAGCCACAGTTAAGCCAGTGAAGGCGTTAAGAAGTGAGATAACAATTGGAACATCTGCGCCACCAACAGGAAGCACAAACAAGATTCCGAATAGCAGTGACAGACCAGCCAAAATCAATAGCGGGGTAGTGCCAAGTGAGTTAACAACCCATCCGCCAACGCCCAGTACAGATGCCAAGGTCGCAGCGATAACAAAGCGACCCGCAGGGAAAATTACTGGGCGAGTAGTCATCAATTCTTGAAGCTTCATAAAGGTAATCACTGATCCGCTGAATGAAACGCAACCAACAATTACTGTAAACACAGTAAAGACAACTTCGGCTGTGGTTGCCTCTGCGCCAAGATTCAAGTATTCAACGATTGCAACCAAAGCTGCTGCGCCACCACCAACACCATTAAATAGTGCAACAAGTTGAGGCATCTGAGTCATTTGAACTTTACGGGCAGCAGGTACACCAATAACTAAACCAATGACCATTGCTCCAAGGATCCACCCAAGATTATTAAGTGGAAGAGATGAACCTGGGTTTGAGTAGAAGAAAACGACCAATGTTGCAAGCGTTGCACCAAAGGCACCAATTAAGTTACCGCGTCGGGCAGTCTTTGGATGTGACAAACCTTTTAGCGCAAGGATGAAGGCAACTCCTGCTGCTAAACCGATGAGGTCATACAGAGTGCGACTCATTTCTTATTTCCCTTGAACATCTCAAGCATTCGATCGGTTACTACAAATCCACCAACCATATTGATAGTGGCCAAAATAATTGCAGTGACCGCAAGTCCAAGTTCAAGATTTGTTTTACTGTGATCGGCCACGATGATCGCACCAACCAAAATAACTCCGTGAATCGCATTGGCACCTGACATAAGTGGTGTGTGCAAAGTTGAGGACACCTTTGAAACAACCTCAAAGCCGACAAAGACAGAGAGAACGAAAATCGAAACAATCGCCATCGGTTCCATTACTGAGATCCTCTTCGTGATCCGCCATGCGTGACTGCGGCACCATTAATAATTTCATCCTCAAAATCAAGGTTAAAGGCCACTTTTTGGTCATCTTTGGCAGGGACAGTAAATAGTGACAATAGATTCACTACGTTTCGGGAATACAAGAACGATGCGTGGAATGGAAGTTGGCTCGGTACATCTTTGCCACCCCAGATTCGAACACCTCCGGCAGTTTCAACAATTTCACCTGGTTTTGATCCTTCAACATTGCCACCAGTTTCAGCAGCTAAGTCAACGATTATTGTTCCGGGCGCCATTGCATCGACCATTGCTTGAGTCATTAGGCGTGGTGCTTGGCGACCAGGCACTGCTGCCGTTGTAATAACAACATGAGATTTTGCAATGTATGGAGTCAAAAGTTCGCGTTGCTTTGCGGCACGATCTTCGGTCATCTCGCGTGCATATCCGCCCGCACCTTCAAGTGCTTCAAGTTCTAACTCAATAAAAGATGCACCCATAGAACGAACTTCATCAGCAGATGCCGGGCGTACATCGTAAGCAGAAACAACAGCTCCTAATCGGCGCGATGTTGCAATCGCTTGCAAACCAGCAACTCCTGCACCAAGAACCAATACCTGTGCTGGAGTAACAGTTCCTGCAGCGGTCATCAACATTGGAAAAAATCGTGGAGAAAGTTCGGATCCGACAATAGCGGCGCGATATCCCGCACACAGTGCTTGCGAAGTTAACGCATCCATAGATTGCGCGCGCGAAATGCGAGGAACAAGTTCAAGTGAAAACGCGGTAACACCAGCTGTCGCAGCAGCTTCAATTGAATCAACTGCGGTAACTGGAGACAAGAAAGAAATTGTAATTGCGCCCTTTTTTAAGGTGGCCATTTGTTGTGCAGTAAGCGGCTGAACAGAAAGGATTACATCTGCATCTGCAAGAACATCGCCTTGCTTAACAGTGGCACCGGCTGTTGTGAAATCAGCATCGGTTGCTTGTGAATGAGCTCCCGCACCAGATTCGATTGTTACATCGAGTCCTAGTCGAGTCAGCTTATTGATGATGTCTGGAACTAGCGCAACGCGCTTTTCTCCAGCTCTAATTTCTTTTGGAACGGCTACGCGCATGAGCCAAATGTTAGTGGGTGGAACCCTTCAAGTCACCTTTTATTAGGTGATAGAGAATCGCTTGGATTGTTGTTCGGCGATGGTAAGCCTCTCGCCACACAACTGAACGTGGGCCATCGATTACAGATGCCTCTACTTCTTCACCGCGATGAGCAGGTAAACAATGCATGAACAGCGAATCCTTGCTCGTTAATTTCATGAGGTTTTCAGTTACTGCAAAGGGTGAGAGTGCTGGCACCTTTTCTGCGCGATCTGCTTCTGAATCTCCCATTGACATCCAAACATCTGTGTAAAGAACTGATGCATCTTTGGCTGCAGCTTCTGGGTCATGCGTAACTTCAACTTTTCCACCACTGTGTGCTGCAATATTTTTTGCAACAGCTACAACAACAGGATCTGGTGCCCATTTACCGCTAGGTGTTGCTGCAACAACGTGCGCTCCCATGATTGCTCCCATGAGCAACCAAGCATGTGACATATTGTTTCCGTCACCAAGATAAACAAATTTGCGACCCGCAATATCTGTTCCAAAGTTTTCACGAATTGTTAACCAGTCGGCAAGTAACTGCGTTGGGTGATCTTCATCTGTTAAAGCGTTAATAACTGGAATTGATGCATTAGCACCAAGTTCGTCAACATCTGCTTGAGCGAATGTTCGAATAATTAATGCACTGCAATAACCACTAATTATTTTTGCGGTATCCGCAATTGTTTCACCACGGCCCAACTGCAATTCATCTCCCCGAATAAAAATTGGAGTTCCGCCAAGGTGTGCAACAGCAGTTTCGGATGACAGACGGGTCCGGGTTGAAGGCTTAGTCATATAAATTGCGACGGACTTATTTGCTAAAGCTGTATGCGAACGAAGTGGATTCTCGGCGAACTCAGCAGCAGTCGACAGCAATAATTCGACATCGGCGCGGCTCAAGTGCTCGGTTCGTAGTAAGTCCTTCATTTGTGAATTCTACCCGTATTTTTGAGGTGCTCGAAGGTATTCTTATCCACCTCATGGGCCTCTTTAAGAAAATCGGAACAGACGGTGACACCGATCTGCTGACCCGCCCATCCGAAGAACTCCTCGAAGATGATGGTGGACATGATCGATTCTCACATTATGTGAAGAAAGAGAAGATCCTTGAATCAGCAGTTTCTGGAAAGGCTGTAAAAGCACTGTGCGGAAAGAAATGGACTCCATCTCGGGATCCTGAAAAGTATCCAATCTGTCCGACCTGCAAGGAAATTTATGCAGGATTGAAACCAGCACCTGACGACACACCTACATCCGAAGATAAATAAGAATGAAGCGCAGGATTGGCTTCGCACTTTCACTACTTTTACTATTTACCGCAGCAGTGCAGCCATTACAAGCAGCGGATAAAGAACCGCGAAAGGTTTTGTCCGGTTGGATTCCTTATTACTCTGTTAAAACAGTTCTTCCATTAGTTCGTAAACTTCCATCGGCGGCACCTAATGTGGCGGGACAACCAGTAATTTGCGATGCATCTCAATATGGCTCTGTTGAAAATCAGGCAATTGAAAGTTCATATCTTTTTGCAAATAAAGATTTAATGAAAGAAGTAATGCCATTTTGGTTTAGTTTGAAAAGTCCAACGGTAATTCGTGATGATTATGTAACTGGCAACCCTTCATGGCCAATGGCAGATACTGTTTGTTTGATGCGCCGAGCCGGCCTACAAGTTATTCCGACTATGACGGATGGTACGGACAAATTAGTTCTTTCTGGGTATTTATCCAATGCCACAACTCGTACAACACTTGTGAAAACAATAGTAGATCTAGTGATCAAAAATAACTTTGACGGGATTGATCTTGATTATGAAGGTTTTGCATTTGTCGATGGAAATACTTCTTGGAGTAAAACTGCGCCGCGATGGATTAGCTTCATCAAGGAATTAAGTGTTGCATTGCACGCGAATAATAAATTGCTGTCAGTCTCAACTCCATATCTTTACAACCCAAATGAAGCGCAAAAGGGTTACTACGTATATGCATGGGCAGATATTGCAAGCAGCATTGATCGACTTCGAATAATGACGTATGACTTTTCGGTAGCAAAACCTGGCCCGATGGGCCCTTTGTCGTGGACTGAAAAAACTATTCAATATGCAATTAGCGTCATGCCTGCATCGAAGGTTTATATGGGATTACCGGGATATGGGCGCGATTGGATTACATCAGTAAAGGGAAAGTGCCCAACTTCAGCACCACCTGGATTAATTGGTGGCGCAAAAGCTGCAACATTTAAAATGAATTATGCAGAGGCAAAGGCTGCAATAGATGGAGCAGTTCCGACATTTAATGAGCAATATAGTGAAGCAACCTATAGTTACACCCAGAGCTATAACGGATTGTCTGCAACAGGTGCATCAACAGCTTGCACAGTAAACCGAACTGTTTGGTACCAAAATGCGCGCAGTTATGCAGACCGAATGGGATTAGTCGCGAAATATCGCATTGGTGGCGCTGCGATCTGGACGCTCGGTATGGAAGAAGTCGCAGCAACAACACAAATTCGAAACGCTGCACTTGCCATTGCCCCTGATCCTGTAGTGAACACGATGACACTTGAAAAGGTTGACCAAGGTTCTATTTACTATGGAAACCTATTTACCGTGAAAGGTGTGTTCACTTTGAAAGATAAGACACCAATCGCCGGGCTAACGGTAACTCTGGAACTAAAACGTACGAACGAATCAACGTGGACAAAAATTGCCGATTTAGTAACTACAAATGATGGAACCGTTGTAACTCCCATGACATTAGGAGCAAATGCTTCCATTCGCTTAATCACCGCTGGAACCTGGGAACGTTCAGAATCAGTGAGTATCGAAGAAAAAATTCTAGTTAAGTCTTTAATTCAAATAGATCGGCCAGTGTCTGTATCCAGGGGAACCGCCTTTGCAATTAAAGCCCAGTTGTTACCTAAATTAATTGGAAAGACTGCCAATTTGCAGAAAAATATTAATGGTAAGTGGCAAAATGTTGGGGTTGCTTCTGTATCGGATTTAAATGGGTTATTCACATTTACTGCGACTGAACTAAAGCGAGGTGTTATAACGATGCGCATCCAAGTGAGCGGTGACATTGCTTCTGAACAATTTGCGATTGTGATTCGATAACCATGGTCAAAGTCAAGGACAAAATCGAAGAAGAGCTTCAAGCAATATTTAGCAGCGATGCACCTTGGATAACGATTGTGTGGGACGACCCGGTAAATCTAATGTCATATGTGACATATGTTTTGATGGAATTATTTGGATTTAATCGAGAAAAGGCTCATGAGTTAATGATGAAGGTTCATACCGAAGGTAAGGCAGTTGTTTCAACTGGCAGTCGGGAAGAAATGGAACACGATGTTGCGCGCTTACATGAATATGGATTATGGGCAACATTGCAACGTGGTGATCAAGCGATATGAAAGAAAATGAGCATGGTTTCTTCCGTCACGGAGAAAATGCGTATCTTGCGAATTTTTCTGAATCCGAGCGCGAAGTTCTAACTAATTTAGTTGAACAAATTATTGAACTATTAGCAGAACGTGTCGACCATCATAATGATGATCCATTGGCTGCGATGGTTGGAATCACAATGCATGACACACCACCAGATGATGAAGTACTGCTTCGCCTGTTACCAAATGCCTATGCAGATCAAGTAGATGCATCAGAATTTCGCAGATACACAGAATCAACATTGCGCCAAAAAAAGTTGGCTCATGCGATGGCAATGCGGATGTATTTGATGAGTGCAGTCGATGGAATCGTTGAAGTCGATCATGATGGTGCAAATGCATGGCTTGGTGCAATGAATGATGTGCGTCTTGCACTTGGTGTGCGATTAAGAGTTGAACAAAACACGCATGAAGATTTGGAATTACTAGCCCCAGATGACCCAATGCGTGGCGTTTATGCCGTGTACAGCTGGCTTGGCTGGCTGCAGGAAAGTTTAATTTCTGTGCTCATGGATGAATCTGAATAGAGCATTGACTCGAGGTAGGCTAGCCCTGTGAGTGATGCCCCGATTGGAATATTTGATTCAGGTGTAGGTGGCCTCACCGTTGCACGTGCAATCTTGGATCAACTTCCCAATGAATCCACTCTTTATATTGGCGACACAGCGCGCGGCCCTTATGGTCCACGTCCATTAGCTGAAGTTCGTGAATTCGCTCTTGAAACTATGGACTTCCTTGTTGAGCAAGGCGTTAAGGCAATTGTTATCGCATGTAACACAGCGTCGGCCGCAATGCTCCGTGATGCGCGTGAACGCTATTCAGTTCCAGTCATTGAAGTTATTCAACCAGCGGTACGTCGAGCGGTTGCAGCAACTCGAACAGGAAAAATTGGAGTCATCGGAACTCGTGCAACCATTGATTCAAAGGCGTATGTCGATGCATTTGCAGCTGCGCCACAATTAGAGATCACTTCGATCGCCTGCCCATTATTTGTCGAGTATGTGGAACGTGGGGAAACTTCGGGCGCAGATATTACAAAGATCGCTCGCGAATATTTAGCACCTGTTATGGATGCAAAGGTTGATACTTTAGTTTTGGGTTGCACTCACTATCCATTATTGACCGGTGTAATTTCCTATGTAATGGGAGAAGGCGTAACTCTCGTTTCAAGTGCTGAAGAAACGGCAAAAGATTTATATAGAAATTTGGTTGAAAACGGCTTATTACGAGCACAAACAGCAATCCCAGCAACTCATAGATTCTTAGCAACCGGTGATGCGAAGGCTTTTGAAACCTTGGCTCGACGTTTTCTAGGTCCCGAGGTCACGAAAGTCGAACACCAAACGCTATAGCCCAGTTGATTTACCTATAAGGAGAAGTAGATGTCACGCAATGATGGACGCACAGTTAATGATCTTCGCGAAATTAAATTCACTCGCGGTTGGTTAGATCATGCCGAAGGTTCCGTATTGGTTGAATTCGGCAAGACTCGTGTTTTGTGTGTTGCATCATTCACACCAGGTGTTCCACGTTGGCTAAAAGACACAGGTAACGGGTGGGTAACGTCAGAGTATTCAATGTTGCCTCGTGCAACTCATACACGGTCAGATCGTGAAAGCGTTAAAGGAAAGCTAGGCGGTCGCACCCAAGAGATTTCTCGCTTAGTCGGCCGTTCACTTCGTGCAGTAGTCAACATGAAGGAACTCGGTGAAAACACGATTGTTATTGATTGTGATGTTTTACAAGCAGATGGTGGAACTCGTACTGCTGCAATTACTGGCGCATATGTTGCATTGGCCGATGCGATCTCTTGGGCAAAAGCACAGGGACACATCAAAGCTGATGCAAAGCCGCTCAATGATTCAGTTGCTGCAGTAAGCGTGGGCATTATTGATGGAGTTCCAATGTTGGATCTTTGCTATGAGGAAGATGTACGTGCTGATACAGATATGAATGTTGTTGTTGCAGGCGATGGACGATTCATCGAAGTTCAAGGCACAGCCGAAGGCGAACCTTTTGATCGCGCATTGTTGAATCAACTTCTTGATCTAGCAGTAGCAGGATGTGCAACTCTTAATCAGCTGCAGAAAGATGTTCTTGCTCAGTAATGTCTCACAAACTTGTATTAGCAACGCGTAATCAAGGAAAGATCACTGAGTTTCGACGAATTCTGGATGCATTAGCACCAGGTGCAATAGAGCTCATTGGCGTAGATCAATTTCCAGATTTAATTGATGTTGAAGAAACTGGATCAACGTTTGAAGAAAACTCATTGCTAAAGGCCCGGTATACAAGCCAAGCAACTGGCTTGCCGGCGATTGCCGATGATTCAGGATTGTGCGTGGATGCACTAAACGGCGATCCAGGAATATTTTCTGCTAGATGGGCAGGGGAGCACGGTAACGACCGTGCAAATCTTGAAAAGGTTTTAGATCAGCTCAAAGATATTCCTGATGACAAGCGCACCGCGTACTTTATGTGCGTGGCATCGCTAGTTTTGCCCGATGGTCGCCAACAGGTTGCCGAAGGCCGTTTCGATGGACATATTCTTCATGCCCCCGTTGGCGACAATGGATTTGGCTATGACCCAATTTTTCAGCCTGTGGGATTGCCCATTTCTTCTGCACAAATGAGCGCGGAAGAAAAGGATCTGCTCAGCCACCGCGGAAAATCACTGCGATCATTGGCGCCTCATGTCATCCATTTGCTTGCGAGCCTGGGGTAGCCTTTACCCATCACAGCGCGTTAATTACGTGCTTATAGCAATCCAAGGAGTTACAAGTGGCCGTTAAGAAGACCGCAAAGAAAGCAGCAAAGAAGTCTCCTGCAAAGAAGACAGCTGCAAAGAAGTCGCCAGCTAAGAAGGCTGTAGCGAAAAAGAAGACAACCAAGAAGGCTGTAGCGAAGAAAGCAGTTGCAAAGAAGACTGCAAAGAAGTCGCCAGCAAAGAAGACTGCGACGAAGCGCGTAGTTAAGAAGACAGCGAAGAAGGCTGTTGCTAAGAAAAAAGTTGCTAAGAAAACCGCGAAGAAGGCTCCAGCAAAGCGTGTTGTCAAGAAAGCAACAACTACTCGAGTTTCATCTGCGCCAGCTGCTGTAGTTGCAGCACCAGTTAAAGCTGTTGCACCTGTTGTAGCGGCAAAGCCAGTTGCAACGCCTAAGCCAGTTGCAACACCTAAAGCATCAACATCTAACCGCACTGCGTGGATTGTTGTTATTGGAATTGCAGTTCTTGTTGCGATCGTCTGGTCAAAGTCAGCCGGAACAGATGATGACGCAATGACACCTACACCAACGATGTCAGAATCTGCTGAACCAACCGCATCAGCTGAACCAACCGCATCAGAATCTGCAGGAACAACAGTTGCTGTGGTGGAAGCTCCAACAAAGTTTGTTATTCTCAAGAATGCAGATGGGTACAAGCTTCGCTGGGTTGCACCAACAGCAGTTGATGGTTTAACCGGATACAACGTTGAAATTCGTGCTTCAGGAACAACCGAGTGGACAGTTATTGCAACTGTGCCAGCTGATCAACTAACTCAAGATGTCACACAAACAAGTGAGACAGGTGGAACTTATTTCCGCGTTTCATCTGTGTACTCAGATGGACAGACTGCATCAGCAAAGACCTTCTCATTTAAAGGCGAGTTCAAGTAAGACTAAAAAGTAAAAGAGATTAAATAAAAATCCCTCACCAACTGGTGAGGGATTTTTATTGTCTCCATTTTAAGTAGATTAAAGTTTTGCAGTAATTCCTTCCACATAGGCACGAACACCTGCAGGTACAAGGTGGACTCCATCTGGCCCAAAGTATTCGGCATGGCCCTTTGATATAGATGCCCAATCAACCAAGTAGGCGCCGTATAAGGATGCATATTGTGCGATCAAGGCGTTGTTGTCATCTCGCCAAGCACGTGGAACTGCGGTATTTACAACAACAATTCGAGGCTGATCTTTAATTTCCTCAAAAATAGCAGCTACCTGTTCTTCAGTTAACTTATTGTTATTGCCCAAATCCAAAACAACCGTTGAATCACTCATCGTGGATTTGTCATGTGTTATCACCTCTAAAAGTTCAGGTGCTTGCCGACCTACTCGGGCATTGATGAGCCCAATTGGATGGCGTGAATCTAATTCAAAACGAATTCCGAGAATTACAGAGTCTCCCGTAACCCACAATCCTGGATCTCCGTTAGTTGAGGGAGTTGAAACTGGGGGTGTTTGCAATTGCTCTTTTAATTCGGCTAATTGTCGATCACCTTTAACGATTGCAGTTGATGCTACTGATGCAGCAGAACCTAAAATCGCAATCACAATGAGCAAAACACCAATCTTTTGTCGTATTTGTACTCGTTTTGTACGGTACTTCATTCCCTTAAACCAATAGTCAACCAGGCCAGTTCGAACAGGGAGTTCTACTAAACGTAATGAAATATCTGCCAGTGCAAAGACAATCAAGATTCGCAAGGCGGTCAACGCCCATTGCGATCCTTCAAGATCGTAATTTGGGCGAGTGACTTGAAAAACTACCCAGTGCCATAGGTAAATTGCGTAAGAACGCTCACCAATCCAGACAAATGGTTTGCTACTTAAAATTGGGGCAAAACGTGAAGCCGGGTGAACAATTGAAGTGATAATTGCACAACCAAAAATACCCGCTAACGGAAAGGCCAACTTGTACAACGTTGGATCTGTTTCATCAATAAACAAAAATGCAGCAATTATTCCTAGAAATCCAAAAATACCAATTCCGTCAATAAAATCTTGTGCTTTGCGAGAAACTGTCTCTTGAAGGTTTTGTGGGATCCATCTGACCGCCAAAGCCGCACCTAGAAATAAACCAATGCTGTGAGTATCTGTTCCAAAGTACACATGGCTGACTTGCGACCCACTTGCTGCATCCACTTGCAAAGACACAACAAGTAGGGCAATTCCAGAAAATGCTGCGATCAAAAGAGCTGCGCCAGGAATCTTGTTCTTTCCAAAGTAGCGGAGCACTAATAGCAAAATCAATGGCCAGACTAGGTAGAACTGTGCTTCGACCCCTAAGGACCAGGTGTGTTGCAATAGTGGTGGACGGCCTATGGCTTCGAAGTAATCGGTGTGGCGAAATACCAACCACCAATTCATGCCGCCGAACAATGCGAACGGTGTATCACCTAGAAACCGCCGCATTGTGTCTGGCGCCCAGAGTCCAACAAAAACAGTTGTTGTGATGATCATAAAAACAAGCGGTGGCAGTAAGCGACGAACACGTGCCACATAGAAAGCTCGTAGATCCAAACCTCCACTGCGTTGAATTGAATCTAAAAGTAATCGTGTAATTACATACCCTGAAATTACAAAGAAGAGGTCAACACCTAAAAAGCCACCAGGAATCCACATGAAACCTAGGTGATACAACATCACGGCAATGACAGCGACAGCGCGCAAACCATCTATTGCAGGTATGTAACGGATACCTCGTTGTGTGGCCATGATTACTTAACTCCTACGAAGTAGCGTGGTATTAATTAGCGCTTTGCAGATTTCTTGGCAGCGCTCTTTTTTACCGAAGCCTTTTTTGCCGGAGACTTCTTAGCCGCTTTCTTTGTAGCTTTCTTAGGAGCATCTAATGCAGGTCGAGTTCGTTGACTTGCAACTTTAAGAGGCCCTAGATTTATCAAAGTGTCATCTGCATTCAAGTTATCCAGGACATTCTTTTGAAGCTCTTCTAAGCGCTGGAAAGCACCATCTAAGCGATTTCGAGATTGCTGTATTGCAGATTCTGCAGCATCTAATGATTGCTTTTGAATTCGGTATAAACGCTCTGCTTCAGAAATAACTCCTGAAAGCCATTGGCGGTAACCAGAAACTTCAGTTGTTGCTTCAGTAATAATGCGTTCGCCTTCGCGGCGCGCTGCCGTTGCTAGTGTAGAAATCTCACGCTTCTTACTCTCCATGAGGGCTTCTGCTTCTGATTCAGCGAGCGCAATTTTTTCTTCTGCTTCTGATTCGGCAGCCTGAATGTACTTACGACCACGAGTTTCGGCACCGGAAAGAATTGTGCGAGCTTTGGCATCAGCTGCTTCTAGCTCTTCTTTGGTCGCACGTGCAGTTTCTGAAACTAAACGAGTAGCCGCAACTTGCGCCTTGCTCTCACGCGCTTGGGCAGATTTGATCATTGACATCGCAGTTTCAGTTGCGAGAATTTCAAACTCTTCTTTTGTTAAGCCGGTAATGTCACGACGAGATTTCAAATCTGCAATTTGCGCTTCAAGTTCGCGAATGCGATCAACAGATGAAGGAAGAGTAGAACTCTCTTCTTCAGTAAAGCCCACCCAGTTAAGGAAGCTCTTCTTCTCTGCCATCTTGCACCTCGCTGCTCAATAAAACTCTGTGAACAAGTCCTGCCTACAGATGACCTAGGTTAGAGCAAAGGCTTATTTACTGTAAATCGCCACCGAGATCGCTACATACTGACTAATCCAGGCGGCCAGCACGAATATGTGGAAGAGCTCGTGGAAGCCGAAGTACTTTGCGGCGCGGCCAGGGCGCTTTAGTGCGTAAAAGATTGCACCGACCGAATAGAACAAACCACCGATCACTATTGGAAGTAGTACCCATAAACCACCCTCGCGGTACAGAGCTGGGGTATAAAAAACCGCAACCCACCCCAAGGCTAAATAATTTGCGACGTATAGCCAACGCGGCGCGTTAAGCCAAAATACTCGAAGCCCCACACCCAGAGCGGCGCCGATCCAGACGACCGAGAGCAAGATGATGCGATCGCGTCCTTCTAGCAATGCAACTGCAAATGGCGTATACGAACCGGCAATCATCAAATTAATATTGGCATGATCCCAGCGTCGCCAAATCATTTTCTTTTCTGGCACCCAAGGGACTCGATGATAAATTGCAGAAACGCTAAATAGCATAATCGCTGTTATTGAATAAATGGCAACTGCAAATTTCAGCGATTGCTTACTTAATATAAATAAAATTAGTGAAGAAATAATGACCACCGGTGTTGCCCCTAGGTGAAACCAACCACGTAGCTTTGGGGCCGCAAGTGGTTTTGGAGAGGTCTCAGGTGGCAGGCTCATGCTGACAACCCTATTGCAATACCGCCAAACAAGCCGTGGACAAATTGCAAGAGCACTGCCAAACTTCGGCCATGACACATAGATCACCTATATTTGAAATCGGCGATGTTTACATCGATCAGCAAGCAGCCCTTAGCCCAATGGACTGTACCTATCTTGGTAATGGGCTCAACCAAGACAAACTCGATGACTTTTCAATCGCAGCAGCTGGAGTCAGCGCGAATTTAACTCGCGAAACTTTGAAAAAGTTATCTGCGATGCAACCAATCGATGAGATTGACCGAATTGCAAAGGCGGTAATGACAGAGCGTCTTGAATCAGGCCTTGCTTTACATGACAGCCAAGAAGGATTTGTGCTCTGGAATGTTTTGACCTCACCACCCTCGAATGTACGTTCAATCTTTGAGTTAATGCCTAAGAACTCGGCCCAAGATTTCGACAATATTGCCAAGCGCTTAGATGCAGTTGATGCTGCATATAGCTCATGGTGCGAAACTATTATGACGGTCGCAAAAACAGGTAAAACAACAGCGCAACGCCAAGTTAAAGGTGTTATTGAGCAGTTAGATAGTTATGCCAATGGTGGCTATAGCGCGATGTGTAAAAACTTTGACGCAGACAACAAGTACCCAGCAATGCATGAAGCTGCAAAGCACGCAGAAGCGGCATCAGCTAAGACTGCTCAATTCTTACGTGACTCCTACTTACCAATTGCAACTCCTAATGATGCAGTCGGTGCCGAACGTTATGCAGTATGGGCGCGCTACTTCACAGGTGCTCAGCTTGATCTTCCAGCTACATATGAATGGGGTAAAAAAGAACTCAAGGCGATCAACGATCGCATGTGGGAACTTGCAAAGGTAATTAACCCACAAGCAAAGACGCTTCGCGAGGTTGCAGACACCCTTGATAATGATCCTAAGTACAAAGTAGTTGGTCCAGAAAATGTTGTTAAGTATCTACAAGATTTCACTGATGCGGCAATTAAGCGCATGAATGGTGAGTTCTTTGAAATTGATCCACGAATTGCAATCTGCGAAGCACGACTTGCACCAGATGGAAGTGCTTCGGCGCCGTATTACAACCCGCCATCTGAAGATCTTTCACGTCCAGGAACGACATGGATTCCAATGCTGGGTAAAAATGAAGTCAGCAATTGGCATCTTGTTTCTACGTGGTATCACGAAGCGGTTCCAGGTCATCATTTACAGGTCGGAACAGCAACAGTTGAAAAAGATCGTCTGACTCGTTTCCAGCGAACTTCTGCCTGGATTAGTGGATACGGCGAAGGTTGGGCTCTGTATGCAGAGCGATTCATGAATGAACTTGGTGCATTTGATGAGCCAGGAATTGAAATGGGTTATCTCTCTGCGCAAGCATTGCGTGCGGCACGAATTGTTGTAGATATTGGAATGCACCTTGGTTACACAGATGACAATGGTGTTGTGTGGAACGCTGAAAGTTCACGCAAGATACTCAATGAGCAGGCACTCCTTGATGAGGACCATTCTCGTAGCGAAACCGATCGCTACCTTGGCTGGCCTGGACAAGCTATTTCCTACAAGGTTGGCGAGCGCGTCTGGATGGCGGCTCGTGAAGATGCCAAGGCTCGCTTGGGGGCAGAGTTCAATATGAAGAAGTTCCACAGCTATGCATTAAAGCTTGGCCCAATGGGGCTTGATCCATTTGCGGCCGAACTTGCGGCATGGCAGGGTCAGTAAGTTACTGACAAGTAATTTAGAAGAGGAGGGCGATCGTGGCGACAACGCTGCGGTCGCCCTTTTTGAACGCTCAATTTCAAAAAAATAATGTGAAAATTTTGAGAATTTTGCCCTTTACATCCTGCAAATTCCTCGCAATTAGTTCACAATAAACCTTGTCGGAGGTCAAAGGGGTTCCTCGAGGATTCCTTATGGCTGACGGATTCAGGGGTCAAACGGCCCCCGAACATGATCCTCACGGAGGAATATCTACATGTTGAAACTCGAC
>CAIJHZ010000181.1 GCA_903820565.1 uncultured Actinomycetes bacterium | reverse complement strand
ATTACAGAGACGCTAAAACAAGCGCCAGTCACTGCAAAATCAGCACGTGATTACAGCCGTGTGATGTTTGCTGGCGCACACGATGAAATTCCTGATCGTCAAGGTCGCGTAACAATTCCACAATCACTTCGCACATATGCAGGATTAGAAAAAGAGTGCGTTGTTATTGGTGCAAATACTCGCGTTGAAATTTGGGACGCAACTGCATGGAATGAATATTTAACAGATCGTGAAAAGAGCTTCGCAGATGTTTCTGAGGAGGTCTTTCCAGGTTTGTTCTAACTCTCATTTGTGGCCACTGCCGACCCTTCGAACGCAGCGACACCCCTTCCCCGGTGCCGTTGCTACACAAAGATCCGTCGGCCGGCAGTGACCAGAGGTGAGAGTTAAAAAGTTAGTTCTATCGATGCAGGAAGGGGGAAGAGATGACTAGTACCACAGAGCATGTGTCTGTGATGCGTGATCGCTGCGTTGATCTTTTGTCCCCTGCAATTGCTGCATCGACTAATCCTATTGTTGTTGATGCAACCTTGGGCCTTGGTGGACATACAGAAGCTTTGCTACAAAAGTTTCCACACCTAACTGTTATTGGTATTGATCGTGACCTTGATGCTATTGCCAAAGCAACTGCTCGTCTTGCACCTTTTGCAGATCGCTTCAAGACAGCCCACACAACTTTTGATGGTATTTCAGAGGTAGTTGCAGGGTTTGGGTATAAGCAGATTGATGGTGCTTTATTTGATCTAGGTGTTTCTTCAATGCAACTTGATCAGACAGAGCGAGGTTTTTCTTATTCACAGGATGCTCCACTTGATATGCGCATGGATCGCACGCAATCGCTAACAGCGGGGGAGATCATCAATACATACGAGCCAGGACAGTTGGTTCGCATCTTGCGCACATATGGTGAAGAAAAGTTTGCAACCCGCATTGTTGAATCAATTGTTAAGCAGCGTGCGATTGCTCCAATGAATTCAACTGCTCAGCTTGCAGAAATGGTCAAGGAAGCTATTCCTGCTGCGACTAGGCGCACAGGCGGTAACCCTGCAAAGCGCACATTCCAAGCACTTCGCATCGAAACAAATGATGAATTAGGCACCATTACGCGGGCATTGCCAGCGGCTCTCGCACTTCTTACTGTGGGTGCTCGGTTAGTGGTTATGTCATTCCAGTCTCTGGAAGATCGCATCGTGAAGCAGTTGTTTGTCGCTTCAACAACATCTGGAACTCCACGCAATCTGCCATTTGAACTTCCTGAACTTGCTGCCAAGTTTTCAATGATTACTCGCGGTAGCGAAACTCCAACGGATCTCGAGCTAACAGAGAACTCACGTTCTCAATCTGTACGACTTCGTGCAATCGAAAGGTTGGCCGCATAATGGCTATGACGGCATTTGCTCCAGCGATCACTCGCTCCAAAGAAATTCTTGCAGAAAAGTCAGCACAAGTTGTTCTTAAACTTGTGGCAGATCCTTCTAGCGGAGTGCAAGCCGATCGTAAATTCTTTGCAAAATTTGTAACTGTTGTTGGTGTTATTGGTCTAATGATCCTTCTCCTGATCAATACCTTGCTAAACCAGGATGCAATTGCACTCAGTAATTTAAAGGTTGAGGCAAAGATGGTTAGTGATGAGCGTGAGGCGATTGCGCGCCAAATAGACACGATGTCATCCCCAGAAGCACTTGCAAATGCTGCTTCGGAGCTCGGTATGAGGCCAGCTGAATCGCCAACCTTCCTGTCTCTAGATAAGCCTGTTGTGGCAACAGAGGTAAGTAATGGGTAACTTTTCCTTAACACATAACAGAATCAGGGCACTTATTTTCGCAACTGCCATGATTATGTTTTTGTTTGGGCTTCGCCTAGTGCAAGTTCAGGCCCTGCAAGCAAATGATTATCGTTCACGTTCTGTAAATGAGATGGAAAGAGTTAAGACACTTCAAGCGCCACGTGGAAACATCACCGACATTAATGGTGTGCCCTTTGCCCGCAGTGTTGCCGCGACAAGCATTGTCGTGGACCAAACACAGATCCTCAACCCAGCCAAAGTTGCAGCTTTTGTCGCTCCAATACTAAATTTGAGTGTTGCTGAAGTCCAAACCGCATTGACTGGTAAGCGTAAGTGGAACATGGTTGCCGAAAATGCTAAACCTGCAACCTGGCTGAAACTTACAAAAGCAATTGACGCGTACAACTCAAAGTTTCCCGGAATGAGCCCAGAACGCATCATTGGATTCTTTCCAGAACGCAGTTATGTTCGTGAGTATCCATCAGGTTCATTGATTGCTTCCCTAGTCGGATTCGTAAATCACGATGGAATTGGTGCAACCGGCCTTGAATCAAGCATGAATTCAATTATCGCTGGCACCAATGGCAAGTATTCATATGCAAATGGCTATAAGGCAGAAATTCCTGGATCTCAATCTGAAATCATTCCTGCTGAACCAGGCACATCAGTCCGGCTAACTATTGATCGTGACATTCAGTGGGTTGCTTCCAAAGCGATTGCTGATGCAGTTGCGAAGTCGCACGCGATAAGCGGCACAGTAATAGTTATGGATCCCAAGACAGGTCAGATTTTAGCTCACGCAACTGCGCCAACATTTGATCCGAATGACACATCAAAGGTTTCATTAGTTGCAATGCGCAATCCATCTGTTCAAGATGTTTACGAACCTGGTTCTACCGGCAAAGTCATGACTCTTGCTGCCGCATTAGAAGAAGGAAAAATCACTCCTGAAACTGTATTCACTGTTCCATACGCACTTAAGCGTTCAGTCAAAATATTTCATGATCATGAACGCCATCTAGATCAGCGATTGACCTCTTCCGGAATTTTGGCTGTTTCAAGTAACACTGGTTCCATAAAAATCGGCGAACTGATGTCAAATGATGTTTTACACGGTTACTTAACTAAGTTTGGAATCGGACAAAAAACTGGTTCTGGGCTGCCTGGTGAATCACGAGGCATATTGCCCAAGGTAGGCGATTGGTCTGGAACAACAGCCCCAACAGTAGCTTTTGGACAGGGTTACTCATTAACGGCAATGCAAGCCACTAGTGTTTTTGCAACAATTGCAAATGATGGCGTTCGAGTTTCACCGACTGTTATCGCAGGAACTAGTGATGCAAGTGGAAATTACACACCATCGGCGACACGTGAAAGTGTGCGAGTAATCAGTTCAGAAACTGCTCAAAAAATGCGCATCATGATGGAAAGTGTTGTTTCTGGAAATGGCACTGCGCCAACCGCCGCTATTGCAGGGTATCGAGTTGCTGGCAAAACTGGTACTGCTCAACGAATCGATGACACTTGTGGTTGTTACCATGGATACACCGCCTCATTTATTGGTTTTGCACCTGCAGATAATCCTGCTTATGTAATTTCAGTAACAATTCAAGATCCAAAAGGGATGCACTGGGGTGGCGCACTGGGTGGACCAGTATTTAAAGATGTGATGTCCTTTGTACTTCAGTCAAAGGGAATTGCTCCTACTGGCACAGTTGTAGAACCTGTTGCCTTGAACGAGAAGCAACTGATTGCAAAGAAGGCATTAGCTGCAAAGAAGGCCGCAAGTGTCAAGACCAATTGAAGAATTAAAGAGAACTGCAGAATCTGTAGCAGCTATTGCTAATGCAACACTTACGGGGGATAAAGGCACTGTTATAACTGGCCTGACTCTGTCTAGCAACGATGTACAAGAAGGTGATTTGTTTATCGCATTGCCTGGCGAAAAAGTGCATGGTGCTGAATTTGCAAAAGATGCAATCGCTCGGGGCGCCGTCGCCGTCCTGACAGATCCAGAAGGTGCTTCAAAGATTGACGGCGTGCCGGTAATCATAAGTCAACATCCACGCCGCGCAGCAGGTGTAATTAGCGCTTGGTTTTATAGCGAACCTATGCGCGATCTATACAGTGTTGGTGTAACTGGAACAAATGGTAAGACAACAGTTACGACCTTGTTACATCAAATAATGTCTGCGGCAGGCCGTGAGAGTGGCTTAATTGGCACAGTTGAAACTCGGATAGGCAGTGAAACACTTGTTAGTAAGCGCACTACCCCTGAAAGTAGCGATTTACAGGCTCTATCAGCGGTAATGCGGGAACGCCATATGCGCAACCTAGTGATGGAAGTTTCAAGCCATGCCATCGCACTGGAACGTATTAGAGGGAGCCACTTTGCCGTTGTGGCATTTACCAATCTTTCGCAGGACCACTTAGATTTCCATAAGACTATGCAGGATTACTTTGCAGCCAAATCGAAATTATTTACTTATGAGTTTGCCGATTTGGCAGTCATCAATATCGATGATGCACATGGAGCACAGTTAGCCGCCCAGACAGAGCTTCCGGTAATGAGTGTTTCTCGCCATAACCACAGTGCAACCTGGCATTTCGTATCCATTGCACCTGATTATTCGGGCGCGCAAGTGGCTATTCGCGGAAGTGGTGGAATCCTAATTGAAGGAAAAGTTCAATTACATGGTGGCTACAACTATGACAATCTCTTGATGGCTGTAGCTATTGCAAATGAGAGTGGAATTGATCCGATTGATATTGCAACCATACTGCCACGTTTAACCGGAGCAGTAGGTCGATTGGAATCAATACGTCTTGGTCAGCACTTCACGGCACTGATTGATTATGCACACTCACCAGATGCAGTGGCTCGCGTTTTAGAAACTGCACATGAAATAACAGATGGTCGGGTGATCGCAGTCTTGGGTTGTGGTGGTGATCGAGATAAATCCAAACGGCCACTCATGGGCCAGGCATTGCACGATGGCGCTGATGTTGCAATCTTTACTAGCGATAATCCACGTTCAGAGAAGCCAGAAGAAATATTGGTTCAGATGACTTTAGGTTTAGATATCCAAGAACCAAGTGCAATTATTCAAGATCGCTCTTTTGCCATTAAGGCCGCTGTTAACCAAGCGCAAGAAGGCGACCTTGTAATCATCCTGGGTAAAGGTCATGAAAAGGGCCAAGAGATTGATGGAGTGGTCCATCCATTTGATGATCGCGTGGAACTTGCTCGAGCAATCGAGGACAAAAAATGATTACGTTAACCGCAGGCGAAATCGCTTTATTAGTTGGCGGTGAATTACATTGTGACAAAGATTTATTAGTCTCAAAAGCACCAGTATTTGACTCACGTCTAGCCACCCCAGGTTGCATCTTTTTGGCTCTCAAGGGCGAAAAAAGTGATGGACATGATTTTGCTGCTGACGCATATCGTGCTGGTGCGATGTTTTCACTGACAACTCATCGAATCGACGGTCCCTGCGTTGTCGTAGATGATGTCTTGGTCGCGCTATCAGCTTTAGCCGCATTTGTTCGAAAGCGTTTAACTGGATTAACAGTTATAGGTATTACTGGATCTCAAGGAAAGACGAGCACAAAGGATTTGCTAGCTCATATGCTTAGTGTTGCCGGCCCAACTGTGGCACCGGCTGGATCGTTCAATAATGATTTAGGTTTACCAATTACTCTGCTGCAATGTGATGAGCGCACAAAATTTTGCATTCTTGAAATGGGCGCACGCCATAAGGGTGACATCACTCGCCTGTGCGAAATTGCCCAACCAAATATTGGAATTGTTCTAGTTGTCGGTACCGCTCACCTTGGTGAATTCGGTTCAGTCCAAGCTATTGCAGAGACAAAATCAGAATTGATTCAATCATTAGGCCCAGACGGTATTGCAGTGCTTGGCAGTTATGACCAGTACACACCTGCGATGTCATCATTACATGCAGGTCGCACAATCATTTTTGGCAATAGCCAAGAAGTGCGTGCCGCTGATGTTGAAATTCGTGAAGGGTGTCCACATTTTGACCTTGTAACTCCAGCAGGTCGTGACGCAGTTGGAATGCGAGTAGTGGGCGAACATCAGATTTCAAATGCACTCGCTGTTGCAGCTGTTGGGACAGCATTGGAATTGCCTATTGAATTAATCGCTAGCTCCTTATCGACCGCAGAAAATGCCAGTAAGTGGCGAATGGAGTTGCATGATGCTTTTGGCTTATTGATTATCAATGATGCATACAACGCAAACCCTGATTCAATGGCAGCAGCGATGCGGTCTCTGGTGCTCTTTGCCCAGGAACGCGGGGGAGAATCATGGGCTTTTGTGGGAATAATGCGTGAACTCGGCGAGTCAAGCCCCGCTCAGCATGAAGCAATTGGCACCCTAGCCCAAGAGATAGGGATTGATCATTTAGTTGCCATAGCGGCGCCAGAGTATGGCAACTCGAGGGATCAGATGCTTGTCCATCACTACGCAAGTATTGAAGAATGCTTATCTCTGTCAGATTTTTTCTCTGCCGGTGATGTTGTTCTTGTAAAGGCATCGCGTTCTGAGGGATTTGAAGTACTTGCACAAAAGTTAGAAAGTTTGTGGCTAAATAAGAGCGGAGTTGAAAGTTGAAACAGATTCTTATTGCAGGAGCTTTCGCACTTGTCTTTGCCCTTTTTGGAACCCGTTTATTGATACGTGTTTTAGCGGGCAAGGGATATGGACAGATAATTCGTGATGATGGTCCCAGTAGTCATCACATCAAGCGTGGTACGCCGACAATGGGCGGAATCATTTTCATTCTCGCAGCCGTTCTTGGTTATTGTGTAGCGCACTTAGTTACAGGAACCTCAATCACTGTTTCTGCACTATTGGTTATGGGATTAGTCGTATGTTTAGGTTTTATCGGTTTCTTAGACGACTGGTTAAAGGTCTCACGTCAAAACTCTCGCGGATTACCAGGTCGATTTAAACTTCTGGGCCAAGCTATCTTTGCTGCACTCTTCGGGTACTTGGGATTACAGTTTCTTGATTCAGATTCGCTGGCACCAATATCTCAATATTTGTCAGGCGTCCGCGAAACATCAATTTATCTGGGTTCAGGATTAGTAATCATCTGGGTTGTAATTATGGTGATGTCTGCAAGCAATGGCGTTAATTTATCGGACGGCCTTGATGGATTAGCAACTGGTGCATCAATTATGACTTTCTTAGCCTTTGTCTTAATTGGTGTGTGGGAATTTGGCCAGAGATGCGTGTTTATTGACATATCCCAACCTTTGAATAATCTTCCCCTTGGGTGTTACGCAGTTCGTGATCCATTGGATTTAGCAGTTCTGGCCGCTGCATTTGCCGGTGGTTGCACAGGCTTTCTTTGGTGGAATACAGCACCTGCAAAGATCTTTATGGGTGACACTGGTTCTTTGGCGCTAGGCGGGGCAATAGCGGGCTTAGCAGCAACTTTGCGGGTGGAATTATTGTTAATTCCACTTGGTGGACTTTTCGTCATTATTACTTTGTCTGTACTTATTCAAACTGTTTACTTCAAATTAAGTGGCGGAAAGCGTGTATTTAAGATGGCGCCCCTGCACCATCACTTTGAATTAGTTGGCTGGGAACAAATAACTATCGTTATTCGATTCTGGATTATCGGCGGCTTATCAGTGGCAGCTGGCCTTGGTCTGTTTTATGCGCAGTGGGTAGCTAAGTAACGCATGTCCACTACCTTCACTAATCAACGCTTCCTAATTTTAGGGGCTGGCATAACTGGCAATGCGGTTGCACACTCTCTAAAAAGTCGTGGTGGGTTAGTAACAATCGCAGATGACAACTCAGCTGATGCCGTAAAGCCTGCCAGTATTAATCTAACTGATTTTGATGCTGTCGTGATATCGCCAGGATGGCGACAGGATCATCCGCTGGTTGCAAAAGTCTTAGCAAGTAATCTTCCGATACTAAATGAGATCGATCTAGCGTGGCAGATTCGTACTGAAGTTTCACCACATCAGAAATGGATTGCTCTTACAGGGACTAATGGCAAAACGACAACAGTTGAAATGGTCGCAAAAATTTTGCAAACTGCTGGGCTGAAAGCTGTTGCCTGCGGCAATGTGGGCGACACAGTAATTGAAGCAGTCGATCGCAAAGATTCCTATGACTATTTGATTCTGGAGCTTTCAAGCTTCCAACTGCATTGGATCAAAGAAGCCAATTTTGTTTCAGCGGCAATTCTCAATATTGCAGATGATCATCTTGATTGGCATGGCACTTTTGACGCTTATGCCGCTGCAAAGTTTTCTATATTTGACCGAGCAGAGCTTGCAGTCTTAAATGCCGACGATCAAGAGGTAGTGCTGCGCTCCAATCAATTTATGGGACAAAAAGTATTTTTCTCCCTAGAAAGTCCAGCACCTGGTGAAATAGGCGTGGTTGAAGAGTTGCTAGTCGATCGCGCCTTTGTGGCAGATCCTCAGGAAGCAGCAATGATTTGCGAGCTCGTTGATGTTAAACCTACTGTTCCACATAATGTCGCTAATGCACTCGCAGCTGCTGGTATCGCACGCTCACTAGGTGTTGCACACGAAGCAATACAGAGTGCACTTCAGAAATTCACTCTTGGACGACATCGCATCGAAGTAGTGTGTGAAAAAAATGGTATTACCTGGATCGATGATTCAAAAGCAACAAATCCACACGCCGCAGCCGCTTCTCTGCTTTCACAGTTACACGTAGTTTGGATTGCCGGGGGATTAGCAAAAGGTGCGAAGATGGAAGATCTTATTGCGCGCACAAAGAGTCGCATTCGCTGCGCCATAATTATTGGAAGCGATGGAGAAATAATTGCTGAAGAACTTCGTAAGCAAGCACCAGAAGTAGAGATATTCAATATTGACACTCCAGCTGATTATCACAAGGGCGGGGATTCGAATTCCCTAATGGAAGCAATTGTAAAAAGAGCTAACGAAGTCGCTGTTGAAGGTGACGCAGTTCTCTTGGCACCTGCGTGTGCATCAATGGATCAATTCTTATCGTATTCTGATCGAGGAGATCGATTTGCAGAAGCGGTAAAGAAGGTTGTCTTGAATGAAGAATAATCAAATGAAAAAATCAGCTCTTACTGTCTTTCTTAGTAAGCCAGCAAATTTTTATTACATGCTCCTGGGAAGCACTATTGCTCTTACATTTATGGGACTAATAATGGTTTTCTCAGCATCTTCGATTCATTCCATAGAAACCAAGGGAAACGCTTATGGAATTGTGTTGCGTCAAGGCCTCGCAATTTGCGCAGCCCTCCCATTAGGATTTTTTGTTTCTCGATTTT
>CAIJHZ010000180.1 GCA_903820565.1 uncultured Actinomycetes bacterium | reverse complement strand
GCCCAAAATAATTGTAAAACTGCGGATACTTGCGGGGGTGGTTCTGCGCAAATAGATTTGAAAGGTAATGCGATAAGCATGTCGGCCCTAATGAATTCTGCTAGCTCCAACATCGGGCATGAAAACGGAACCGCTCTTGCGCATGAGTACTTCCATGCTATCCAAGAGACGCAATTTTTAGATTCCGACAAAATGAGCGAAGCATATTGTTGTATTAAGCGATGGATTCCTCGTTGGTATGTGGAGGGTCAGGCAATATATGTACAGACGGCGACCATATTTAATGCCTCATACAAGGAGTACTTAGCGGATCGGAAATTATCAATCAGCGAGCTAACTTCTGACAAGGTGTATACGAAGGATTGGTTCATTCAGTATCTCTCTATTCCACCGGTCTCCTCTAATTGGGATAAATACCGACAATGGAAAGAATATGATGTTGGAAGTTTGGTTTTAGAGTGTCTTGTGGCTTTGAAGGGGCCTGATACTTCAATGCAGCTGGTTAAAGACGTAGGGGCTGGAATGACATATGAGCAGTCTTTTTTAAAAAATTATGGAATAACTTGGGAAGACGCCATTCCGATATTAGCTGACACTCTTTACAAAATCGTCTCTCAAGGAGTCTAAGTTAATTTCCTATGAGCTAGATCCTAGTTTTTTAAGGGCGTCTCCACTGACGCGATACACAGTCCATTCATCCATAGGCACTGCGCCTAGAGATTTGTAGAAATCGATGCTTGGTTGGTTCCAATCAAGAACCCACCACTGCAATCTTTCATAATCGCGTTCAACACAGATTTTTCCTAGCTCTTTCAGGAAAGCTAATCCGTAACCCTTGCCGCGATATGCGGGATCAATATAAAGATCCTCAAGATAGATTCCAGGCTTACCGATCCAGGTTGAGTAGTTCAGGAACCAAATGGAGATTCCAACTACTAAGCCATCATCTTCTGCAACATGGCAGTAAGCAACTGGATGATCGCTAAACAGCGATTCCTCAATTTGCTCAAGTGTCGCCTTGGCTTCTGATGGTGCTTTCTCATACTCAGCAAGATCTTTAATCAGCTGATGGATACGAGGAATATCCGCCTTAGTTGCGTAACGAATCATTGCGGAAGTCTATAGCGATTGCGGGGGAGTCTTTGAATAAGTAGGTCATCAGCCAATGTTTTCAATGCTTTTTCCACCTGTGATTCCTCGGGCCACAACTTCTTTATTGCAGATTCAGTAAGGGATTCGTTATCGCGAAGTGCTTGAATAATTGTGCCGCGGCATTTGCGATCAGTACCATGCCAATCTTGTGACCTGCGAATTAAGTTCGTTTTTGGATAACCATTTTTGCGCCATTGACATTGGCTAATAATCGGACACAGTTCACATGATGGATTTTTTGATGTGCACACAAGTGCACCGAGTTCCATAGTTGCTGCAGCCCAAAGATGTGCATTCTTGGTTGGAAGAATTTCAAGTCTGCGAGCTTTTTCTCGTGCAGTGGCGGCCGGCTTTGGATGTTCTTCACCATCGATTGCACGAACTAGTAACCGGCGAATGTTCACATCCATCACAAGTGATCGCTGTTCAAAGGCAAAGGCTGCTATTGCAGCTGCTGTGTATTCGCCAATACCCGGAAGCAATTGAAGAGTTTCTTGATCTTCCGGCACTTTGTTGTTGAAATCTTCGGCCAAAATTTGAGCAGCAGCATGAAGGCGAAGTGCACGGCGCGGATAGCCAAGACGGCCCCAAGCAGTAATTACTTGTGCTGGTGTTGCAGCAGCTAAATCTTTGGGAGTTGGCCATCGCTCCATCCATTCATTCCACCTTGGAAGTACACGGTTGACCGGAGTTTGTTGCAACATATATTCGCTGACCATCACACCCCACGGGGTTGTGTTGCGCCATGGCAAATCTCTTTTGTTCTTCTTAAACCAGGTGAGAATTGGATTTTCTAACGAACTCATTCGCCGGTAATTTTTACCCGTTTTAGAGCGGCATCAAGTCGTGATACTTCAACGATCTCCATGCCATCGATCTTGGTATCTGATCCAGTAGGAACAAGTGCTCGCTTAAAACCAAGACGGTATGCCTCTTGGAGTCTGCGATTAACACCGCTGACTTTGCGAACTTCACCAGCTAAGCCAACTTCGCCGATTGCGACTAAATCTGAAGGTAGAGCAAGGCCTTTTGCAGCAGAGGCAACCGCTAAAGCAAGGGCTAAATCCGCTGCAGGTTCAGTCATTTTCATGCCACCAACTGTTGCTGCATAGACATCGCGACCACCTACGCGAACATTTGCACGCAGTTCAAGCACTGCAAGCGTCATAGATGTGCGGGCTGAGTCCAAGCCTGAAACAACGCGGCGCGCATTGCCGTAATCATTTTCTCGACCGGCAGAAACAAGTGCTTGGATTTCGGCGAGCAATGGACGACGACCTTCAAGAGTGACTGTTACACATGTTCCCGGAACAGGTTCGGCGTGACGTGATGTAAATAAACCAGTTGGATCAAGTACGGATTCGATTCCGGTATCGCTTAAGTCAAAACAACCAACTTCATCTGATGCACCAAAGCGATTTTTGATGGCACGGATTAAGCGAAGTCGGGAATGACGCTCTCCCTCAAACTGCAAAACAACATCAACGATGTGCTCAAGAAGCCTAGGACCTGCGATAGATCCATCTTTAGTTACATGCCCGACTAAAAGCAATGTGATGTCACGATCTTTACAGATTCTGATTAATGCACCTGCAACTTCGCGAACCTGTGTAACTCCACCGG
>CAIJHZ010000179.1 GCA_903820565.1 uncultured Actinomycetes bacterium | reverse complement strand
TCCGGTTGGGCTCCATTACTCAACGCTCCGTTTATGTTAACAACTGAATTGATTTCAATTCCGACGGGCATGTTGTTCTTAGTCTTAGTCGGCACTTTATGGCGAGGACGCTTGTGGATGACGATGCCTACGTTGTCGATCTTTGCATTGCTATGGAATTTCATGATCGGTGGAGTTACTGGAATTTATCTTTCAGATGTTCCAGCCGATGCATTCCTTCACGGCTCTATGTATGTAACGGCGCACTTTCACTACACATTGATGGGTGCTGGTTTAACCGGAGCTCTTGCATCACTTGTCTACTGGTTCCCAAAGATGACAGGTCGCATGTTTGATAAGAAGCTCAGTTGGATTTCATTCTGGATGGTTCAGATCGGATTTAACGTGACTTTTGGGGGCATGTTTATTGTTGGCCTACAAGGCCAACCACGCCGCGTAGAGGCTTATGCAGCACTGTTTAATCAAGGCAATCTGATTACCTCTATTGGTGCCGCAGTGATTATGTCCGGAATGTTGGTACTTCTATACGGAGTTATCTCCTCTTGGCGTCACGGAGTTATCGCTCCGATGAATCCATGGCATGCAAAGACTTTGGAATGGACAGTTACAAACCCAATTCCACTAGAGAACTTTGCAGTGCTGCCAATAGTGACTTCGGATCCATATGGCTACGGAAAGGAAAAGAAATGAGCGTCGAGACACATTCACACAACGCCCATCATGAAGACCCGGATGTAGTTGGAAGTCGTAACCGTCTTGGAGTTATTCTGATTCTGGTTGCAGACGTTGCATTCGCACTCAGTATGGTCTTTGTGTACTTCTACCTACGTGCACAAAATGTCAATGACATGTGGTTGCCAAAGGCAACTGAAGAACATGCTGCAATTGTTGCAGTCTCATCATCGAAAGCTTGGACAGTGACAGCAATTGCTGGCCTTGGATTGCTTACGCATTTCTACGCGCTCAAAGGAGCACGCGCACACAATGACGTCCAACTAAAACTTGGATCTTTGGTCGCGTTCTTAGCTTCATTGACCGCAATCTATTTCCAGTACAAGGCATTTGCATCAGCACCATTTACATTTTCTGATGGTGCGTACGTCTCATGCTTCTATCTATTTGCAGTAATGAACTTTGTTCACCTAGCGTTGACAGTCTTTATTTCATTTGGAAACTGGAACCGTGCTCGACTCGGCCTGTATGCAACAAACGTATGGCATGTAGATATTGTCAATGTTTGGTGGGTCTGGATGGTCGCCTCATCATTGCTAGGTGCTTTCTGCCTTAGCTTCCCGTAAGAAGAGTTTTCGATCTAATCGATCTTAAAGCCGTCTTTAATTGGACCTAGACCAATTCCTGCAGCGGTGTGATCGGACTCTTCTCCGCGTGCCATTTGTGCTTCGTGTGCCTTGTTATGCCAACGTTCTTCGATCTTGCCGTATTTCCACAACAATAAGGCGATTGTCCAGACGACTACGAAAGCACCCACAATGAAGTACCCAGCACTGTTTAAATTAAAAGCAAGTGCATAATCCCAAAAACCACCACTGAGATTTAATTGTGAAGCAAATACTTGGCACAGCTCGAGTCCACCAACAAATAACGCAACTGAAACTGATAGTCCAGTAATAATAATGTTGTAATAAACCTTTCGCACCGGCTTTGAAAATGCCCAACCATATGCAAAGTTCATAAAGGAACCATCAATGGTGTCGAGCAAGCTCATTCCACCTGCAAAAAATAAAGGCAAGGAAATAATTGCCCACCAAGGTAATCCTGCAATTACCGAAGAACCTGCAAGAACAAGCAAACCGATCTCAGTTGCAGTATCAAAACCTAAACCAAACAAAATACCAAGCGGATACATTTTCCAAGATGCGTCGATACGTCGCGCGATAGGACCAAAGAAACGCATCAGCAAACCACGAGAGTTCAAATGCTTTTCAAGTTCTTCTTCGTTATATGCACCTTTTCGCATTTGAATGAATACGCCAACGATTGAAACCAAAATCATTAGATTTAAAATAGCGATCAACATCAGGAAAGTTCCACTGACAGTAGTACCGATTAATCCTGTGTAGTGGTGCAAGGTTGAATTGTCATCTTTTAATTGGGAGCCAACTGCTTTAATTCCGAAGTTAAGTAAGATGGCAAGAAATGCGACAACTGATGAGTGACCGAGCGAGAAAAAGAATCCAACTGCTAACGGACGCTTTCCTTCTGACATCAACTTTCGAGTTGTGTTATCAATTGCGCTGATGTGGTCGGCATCAAAGGCATGGCGCATACCTAATGTGTAGGCAAGTGCAGCTGTTCCCCAACCAAATAATGTTCCATCTGCTAATTCATAATTTCCAGTGGTTGCTTTCCACATTAATAGCGCACCAGAAACGTGCAGGAACAGGATGAAGCCAAACATTGCAGCCATACGGCGCCATTCATCGCGGGTGAGGCGATCTTTAAGCGGAACCTTGATCGGCTCCTTCACAATGATGTTCACGGCTCTCCCCGCCTAGATGCAAATCGTTTGCAAATAAAAGGGTAAACCACGCTCCCAAGGCTGTCCATTTGAAAGGCTTTTGGCCAGATCTGCGTATAAGTTTTGTGCATGAGTGAAGACGATGGCATGGAAGAACTCATCACCGAAGAGATGTTGTGGGATCGAATCCCTGAAGTTGAAGGCGAAGAACGCGCGAGCACGTACTACGAATTAAGCGCTCGCATTTATGCACGTGGCCAATATGACGAGGCTCTTGCATTAGCAGAAACTGCACGTGATATTTATTCACAACTTGGCGATTCCGCACCCTCTGAAGGATTAGCACAGGCTTATTCAGCAATTGGTTATAACTTAAATCAATTAAAACGCATGGATGAAGCTGCAACAGCCATGAGCAAAGCCGTTGAGTTATTGCGAGAGAACAAATCTCCTATTGCGCTCGAACTTGCCTGCACCCTTGGTGAATGGTGGTACTCATCTAAGCAGTTCGACAAAGTTGTTGAAACGATGAATGAGTGCGCTCAAGAACACTTAGTTGATGGCAATGAAATTGGTGCAGCAAATGATCTGCACTTAATTGGTTGTGCCGAACGCGAATTGAAAAATTATGAAAAAGCTCTCGAAGCTTTCAAAGAAGCCAGAGTTCTATTCAAGCGAAACAAAGAAGTCATTCATGTTGCCCGTTGCGATCAAAAAATGGCATCATGCTTGATTGAGCTTGGCGAAGGCGAACTAGCTCTTGAAACTGCACGTAAAGCGGTTGATGTTTTTGAAACTGGTCACGATCATCGTCGTGAAACATTTGCTTCATTTGAATTTGGTAAAGCACAAATTTTGCTTGAAAAATATGATGAAGGGCTAGCAACGCTGGAAAATGTATTAGCAGTCGTCAGTGAAGATGAACCAAAAGACTTTGAATTCATTGTTGATATCGAATCTCGCGTGGCGAAAATATTACGCATGCAAGGTCGCGGGGAAGAAGCAGATGAAATTGAACGCCGATTAAAGTCGGTGCAAGAAGCACTCGAAGATGAACCAGAGCTTGATCTCCTCACTTAAGGGCAAGGAACAACTCAGCATCTCAATGGTGTGCCTGGGCAACATTTGTCGCTCACCTATGGCTGCAGCGGTCCTGGCAGGTAAGAGTTTTGGCTCTAAATCCCCGGTAATCACTGTTGATAGCGCTGGCACAGGATCTTGGCATGTTGGGCAGGGCCCCCACCCATCATCACAAAAAATTTGGAAAGCTGCTGGGTATGAACATAAACATATAGCTAAGCAATTCACAGTAAATGATTTCTTTACTCATGACCTAATTCTTGTAATGGATTCGAGTAATTATCACAATGTTGTTTCATTGGCGGATACTGAAGAACAGCGCAGTAAAGTTTTTTATCTACGTAACTTTGATCCAGATTTGAAGGGCATCGATCCAACATCTGCCGATTACTTTAAATTAGAGGTTCCAGATCCTTACAATCTAAGTGATGAAGCTTATGAAGCAACCCTGGCTATGGTCGAACGCGCCGTAGATGGATTGTTGCAAGAGTTAGCGAACCTATAGCTCCACCGATAGCCGCAACAACAAGTGGCCATTGCGTGGCTCCACTGCTCCACAAGGCACCGCCCCAAATTCCTGCACCTAAAACTGCAAAGTTCATTGAGGCTTGATAGACACCTTGAGCACGTCCACGATGGTGATCTTCACTTAATCCCGCAATCCATGCCTTACCAACACCATCAGTTAGTGCTGGAAATAATCCATAAATCCCAAGTGCAACAATTGCAATTGTATGATTTTGAGTCAGGCCCAATGTTAGGTATGCAGCAGCAAAAGCCAGTAAACCAATCGCATACACAATTCGCGGAGATAACTTGTCGGCAACATATCCCGCAGGGAAAGCAGCCAAAACTGTCACAGCACTAAATAACATGTATGAGAGAACTACACCATTAGTTGAAAATCCAATATCGTGTAAACGCAATAGCAAAAGTGCATCTGGAATATTAGTTAATTGAATTAAAACCAGAATCGCAATTGCTTTCTTTAGTGTTGAAGGTAATGGAACCTTTACCTTCTGTATCTTTTCTTCAATCTTTGGTTTTACAAACTTATCTTTGATGAGAAACGTTAAGAATCCAGACACAATGGCTGGAATAATCGCCCATTTAGCGACTGCGCGGACATCTCCGTCAAGCAACGCTAGGCCTATCAAAGCCAACCCTGGGCCAATTACAGCCCCAATATTGTCTCCGGTGCGATGAAATCCGAAAGCTTTACCAAGATGCTCCTTTGGCACAGAGTCATGAATGAGTGCATCTCGTGGAGTTCCGCGTAAGCCCTTACCAATGCGATCGGTAACTCGGCCAAGAAAGACCAAAGGCCAACTTGTTGCAATGACAACTAACGCTTTACCTACGCCAGCAAGTGAGTAACCGGCCATGACAAAAGGTTTACGACCATATTTATCACTTGATTTGCCAGCAAATAGTTTTGTGAAACCTGCTGCAGCTTCTGCGCAACCTTCAATCAATCCAAGTGCTAAAGGTGCAGCGCCAATTACTCCTGTTAGAAGAATCGGAAGCAGGGGATATAAAAGTTCGCTTGCGGCATCTTGCGTTAGAGATACCAAAGTTAGCAAAACTAAATTTCTACTAAGCCACTTTTTCATCGTGGTAAATGCTGCAATGCCCAGTGGTACATGGCGATTGCTCCAGCGGCAGATGCATTCATTGATCTCGTCGAACCGTATTGATTGATTTCATACAAAACTTCACACACGGCAATACCTTCATCCGACATTCCTGCACCCTCTTGACCAAACAACAAGACACAACTTTCAGGCAATACTGCAGGTTCCAACTGTTTTGATCCAGGAACATTGTCGATTCCAATAATTGGCAAGTTCTGCTCTTTGCAGTAAGCAGCAAAATTTTGAATAGTTGGATGATGCATCACTGATAGATACCTATCGGTGACCATCGCCCCACGCTTGTTCCAATCACGCTTACCAACTATATGAACTCCAGAAACATTAAATGCGTTAGCTGTGCGGACAATTGATCCGATATTTAAATCATGCTGCCAATTTTCAATGGCGATCTGCAATTTATGTCGCTTCGTATTCAAGTCTTTGACAATCGCTTCAACTGTCCAATAGCGATAGTGATCTAAAACATTGCGGCGATCGCCATTCAGCAATAGTTCAGGATCGTAATGATCACCTTCTGGCCAAGGTTTTTCATGAGGCCCAACACCCACAACAGGGAAAAATTCACCTGGGCCAATACTGGCGGGGGTAGTAGGAGAAGACATGTAGGCACTCTAAACTGAATACATGTCAGCTATCAACACGGTCGTGTATCTAATCCACATTCTTTCAGTAATTGGAATTCTTACTCTTCTAATTCTTCAATGGAACAAGAATCCACGTAAGTTGAACCCAGGTGTCATGCACGCCGGCCTAGCGGCACTTGTTGCAGGAATCGTGATGGTTGGGCTCCATGATTCTGTTAAGCCCGATGAGCCTCTCAACCACACAAAGGTTGGGATTAAGTTATTAGTACTTATCGTGATTCTTGCTCTTGGATATAAAAATGTGAAGAAGCCAGAGCTATCCAAGAATGTTTGGTTAACCATGACAGGCCTAACTATCCTGAACATAATCATCGCAACTGCTCGATAATTTAGTAGCTCATGTTTTTGTTTAAGAGAGTATTTGCTATCTGCCTTGCGCTGATACTTTCGGTTGCTCCTGCAGGAGCAGCTCTAGCGCCTGAATCAATCCCTGCAGCATTTGATGAACTATTAAAGGTACCGACCCTGTCCAACCCAGCCATGATTGTTATTGATGGAACAACAGGACAGATTATTTACGAGAAAAATATTTATTCACAACGTAAGCCAGCATCTGTCATGAAAGTTTTGGCTGCATCTGTATCGCTTGAATATTTGGATCCGCAAGCAATATTCAACACCACAATAAGTATTGTGCCGACCGACAAGACGATTGTTATTCGTGGCTCACTTGATCCCTGGATTAGCTTGGATCACACCGTTGCTCGCAAAATGAACAGAGCATCATTGCCTTACATGGGGTTTAACACCTTATCCGCCGTCAAGAAAGCAAATGGTGGATCATTGAAAAATTACACGATCCTTTATAGCAATCTCTATTCCCAAGATGTTGCTAACCTGAAAGCGTTTTGGTTAAAACGTGGATTCAAACCAGCCTTCAAGGCGGTATCAGATGAAGAAACTCTTGTAGCCGACGGTGAACTAGTCGTATCGGAAAACTCACCTCCGGTTATAGAAATTCTCGACTGGATGATGTTGTGGAGCGATAACCTGCTGGCTGAACGCTTGGCGCGATTATCAGCGCGAGCAGCTGGATATTCGCTGGACATCAAAGGTGTGAACATAATTTTCCGTTCCTTACTTGCTCATTTTGAAATCGATGACAGCAAATTGGTTGTTGCCGACGCAAGCGGATTATCAAAGAAAAATAGAGTTACTGCAAAGTTAATTGGCGAACTTTTATACAAGATTCGTAAAGAAGAAAAATTTGCGCACTTATACGATTCCTTACCGATTGGTGGGGTTTCAGGAACTTTAAAGAATAGATTTATCACCACGGCGCCATCAGCCGTAGGTTTAGTACGAGCAAAAACAGGCACACTCAACGGAACAGCAACACTTGCGGGTTATGTTCAATCAACGGATCGCGAATATGTCTTTGTGACAATTGCGGATGAGATTGCATTAGGAAACTCAGCGTTGAATAAAGCCCGAGCTGCAATTGATAGAGTCCTGGGAAGAATTGCAGCTCCTAATATTCCGGCAGAGATATCTCCCGCGCCTTAACTATTTGAATAAATTTTTATCTGGCCTTTGTAACACGCAACCCAAGTGTTACCCGTTAGTCCATCGTAGGTAATTCCGATTGGCTCATTACATGCGTTTAGAGTTTGCAAAACTTTCATATCACTTGTTCGAACCTTGGAAATTGTGTCACTAGTAAAGTTAACGACAAACAATGCCGTCCCATCGGAGGAAATAGCCAAACTGCGTGCTGCATTTCCTGTCTTCACTGTTTTGCCAGCCTTATTTGCAAATAGATCCCAGGATGCAACGCGACCAGAGAGATTCATAGTTGCATACAACATTGAATTATCAGGTGATAAAACAATTGCACGAGGGTTGCTGCCGATAGGAATGTATGAAACTGAAAAATCTTGAAGGTCAATCACATGGATTCTGCTACCGCCCATTTCGGCAACGTAGGCTTTCTTTGAATCCTTGGAGACGGCAATTCCTCGGGGATAACGCCCAATTTTGATTGTTTTTACTACCTTTTGTGTCTCAACGGAGATTATCGTCAAGGTATACGAACACCAGTTTGTGACAAGTACGTACTTGTTGTCTGGAGTTACTTCAACAACTTTTGGGACTGATCCAACGGGATAGACCGCATCAATTTCGTATGTACTGCGGTTAATTCTGTAAACAAAACTTGTGTCATATCCAGATGCAGGAGAACAAGTGTCATGGCCCTCCTTGTTGTATCCAGGTCCGTACATCGCATAATTGGTTACGTATAAATACTTGCCATCTGGTGAATATGAACCCTCAACAGGTGCACCCTTAAAATTCGAAGATGATTTAGAGTATCCAAAGCTCTTTAATGAAACTGAGTCAGGAATCGTTTTAATTAATTCAAAAGTTTTTGCATCATAAACAGTGACGCTGTGGCGATACATCATATTGTGTGCGCTGACTAATCCATCACCTGAAGAACGCACCGATTTTGGAGAGATAGAACCATTAATTGTTTTGATTAATTTCATGGTCGTATCTGCTGAAATAGCTTCGCCCTGTGCCGGTACAGCGATTGCACAGAGCGAAGTTATAAGAATTAAAGTTAGGAAGCGATTGCGCATTCCCAAACTGTACTAGCCAGACTGTGCTGGTTAGTCGTCCTCACCTTCATCATCGCCTTCATCGTCTCCATGACCGGAACGACCTTCGTCGTCGCCACCGCGCTTTGTTGGCAATTGCGCGATAGATGGATTTTGTAGACCAGGCGTAGTGATGGCTGTTGGATTAACAGAAGGAGTAGCAACTGGTGCGGTCGAAGCTGACGGAGTAGAACTGTTGGCTGCGACGGTCTGTGTTGAGGTTGTCTCAATTGCAGTTGCTGGAGGTTCCTCTTGAATTTGCGCAACAACCGCCCCAATTCCGATGATGAGAGTGGCAGCGAGCACAGCAGCAAGAGGCAAGGTCTTTGACGCCTTGCGCGGAGCAGATGGTTGATCATTCTCTGCGATTTCAAACCATTCAGGCTTGTTGTTTGTCATTGCCACACTCTTTCTATAGGACCCTTCGTTACGAGAAAGATAACCTGTAATCCTGAGAGAAAAGGGTGAAGCGAGAACTAAAAGGCTGAGTAACCTAGGTGGATGAGCACGACTATTCGAGGGTACGTAGACCTCATGAAGTTACGGGTCGTTGAGCTACTTCTCGTTTCTACTTTGCCCGCTATGGTTTTGGCAGCGCAAGGATTACCAGATTTTGGGTTAACCGCAGTAACAATTCTGGCTGGAACTTTAGCAGCGGGTAGTGCCAATGCCTTTAACATGGTGATCGAAAGCGATCTAGATAAATTAATGGCACGAACTTCAAAACGCCCAATTGTTACCGGATTGATCTCAAAATCAAACGCCGCAATTTTTGCAACTCTTATTGGAATTCTTTCACTTATTTTATTTTGGAAATATACGACACCGCTTGCAACATTGTTAGCATTCATCGCGATTGCCTTTTATGTTGTTATCTACACAATGGCATTGAAACAACGAACGTCACAAAATATTGTGTGGGGTGGTGCTGCTGGTTGCATGCCAGTGCTAATTGGTTGGGCTGCAGTAGAAAATTCTCTATCAATAACTCCATGGGCATTTTTCTTTGTAATCTTCTTTTGGACCCCACCACACTTTTGGGCGTTAGCAATTAAATACAAAGATGATTACGCAGCAGCAGGAACGCCGATGCTTCCAGTCGTCGCAACCAAGAACCGAGTGCTTGGTCAAATGTGGTTCCACACAATCATGATGATCATTTCTTCAATTTGCTTAATTAGGTCGGCACAATTGCCAACCTGGTCATTGGTTATTACCGTTGCACTTGGTTTAGTTTTTGCTAATCAATTAGTAGCTCTTAAAGAAGGATCATCTGAGTACGGAAAAGTTGCTGGAAAGATTTTCCAGTGGTCAATTACTTACTTGAGTTTGCTGTCAGTTGTACTCGTTGTGGCACAGCTACTTAGTTAAGGCCTGCTCTAGATCTTTAATCAAGTCTGATGAGTGTTCTAGTCCGACAGATAAGCGAAGCACTGAAGCGGTAATGCCCATCTCTGCCTGAACTTCTGGCGCTAAACGTCGGTGCGTTGTCGAGGCAGGATGAGTAATCAGAGATTTACTATCGCCCAAGTTATTTGAAATATCGATTACACACAGCTTGTTCATGAAAGCAAAGACTTCTTGTTGTGAACCCTTGAATTCAATACCAATTGTGCTTCCACCACCGTTATTCATTTGTTTCATCGCTAGTTCGTGACCAGGATGAGATTTTAAGCCGGGGTAGCGAACAGATTTAATCGCAGGCTGCTTTTCTAAGAACTCAGCAACCGCTTGGGCATTTGTAACCATGCTTTCGACGCGCATGTGCATTGTTTCTAATGACTTAACAAGCACCCATGCATTAAATGGACTTAGTGAGGGACCTGAGTGACGAACAAAAGGTAGAAGTTTGTTGACGATGTAATCAGCCGAACCAAGTAGAGCCCCAGCTAATACTCGACCTTGGCCATCAATGTGTTTCGTTGCTGAGTACATAACTACATCTGCTCCAAGTTGCAAAGGCTTTTGCAAGACAGGTGACGCCATGACGTTATCAACAATTACAGTTGCACCGACCTTGTGTGCAAGATCGCTCACCATTCTAATGTCAACAATTTCTAGCAAAGGGTTACTTGGTGTTTCAATAAAGACAGCCTTGGTTGGCTTGCTAAGTGCCTTAGCCCAATCTGCAGGATCATTTCCCTTAACTAATTCAAAAGTAACGCCCCACTTTGGCAAGAACTCTGTAATGACAACATGGCAAGAAGAAAACATTGCTGCAGAAGCAACTACGTGATCACCTTGTTCAACTAAGCAGGCAAGGGAAGCAAACATGGCAGACATTCCAGAACCGGTGGCAACGCACATTTCGGCACCTTCAATAGCCGCAAGTCGCTTTTCAAACATCGAAATTGTTGGGTTGTGAAACCGACCGTATAAATAATGATCAGTCTCTTCGGCAAAGGAATCAAAGGCTTCTTCAGCAGATGAATATGTGAAACCACTTGTGAGATATAACGCTTCGGATGTTTCGCCAAAGCCAGATCGAGCCAACCCAGCGCGCACCGAATGTGTCTGAGGGTGTAATTCCCAGTCAGGTCCAAGTGAATTCTTAGGAGGTTGATAACCCCAAGGTCGTTTGCTCATGGCCTAATTGTGGCAGAGTTAGCGCTATGAGTAATACTGCAATTTCAGTCTCGGATTTGTCCAAAAAATATGATGAACGCTTAGCGGTCTCACATATTAACTTCGAAGTCCCACAGGGCATCGTGTGTGGCTTTGTTGGCCCAAATGGGTCAGGCAAAACGACCACCATGCGAATGCTTCTTGGACTCATTACCCCAACAACAGGGCAAGGCCACATTCTTGGTGAGCCAATTGAGCATCCAGAAAAATACTTAAGTCGCGTTGGCGCGATGATCGAAGGGCCTGCTTTTTACCCAGCACTTTCTGGGCACGAGAATTTGATGGTTCTTGCAAAACTTGGTGGCTTTCCAGTCGAGCGGGTTCAGCAACTTCTAGACAAAGTTGGACTTGGAGATCGTGGAAAATCTAAGTTTAAAACGTACTCACTTGGAATGAAGCAGCGGTTAGGAATTGCAGCTGCGCTTTTGCCGGAACCTAAGTTGTTGATGCTGGATGAACCAACAAATGGTTTAGATCCTGAAGGCATTCAAGAAGTCCGCGCATTATTGCGTGATCTTGCAAATGAAGGCACGACAGTATTTGTCTCTTCCCACTTGTTATCCGAATTAGAGATTATTAGCGATCACATTGTTATGTTACGTAAAGGTGAGATTGTTTTTGCTGGCCCAATCGGTGAATTAATGGCGCAGCAGCAACCAACGATCATTGCAAAATCACTCAAGAAATCTGACCTAAAGCGGATTGTTAAAATTGCAGAAGCAGCAGGACATCACGCTGTAATTCGTGATGATTCAGTTCATGTATTAGCAGAAATGGATTGGGCTCCAGTGCTTAATAAGACAGCATTTGATGCCGGAATCACATTGGCGCAACTAGCACCACAACTGCCCAACCTTGAAGAAACATTCTTTGAAATGACGGGGGACAAGTAATGTTTAATGTTGTTAAAGCAGAGTTACGTAAACTACGACGTCCCACATTGTTTTTTGGCACTATCGGTGCTGCGCTATTTTTCACAGGTCTGATCACATCTTTTATTTATCTGATGATTGATTCACCACAAGGAAATGGTGATAGAGGTCGGACTATCGGTAGAGATGTACTTGGATTAGCAAGTGGATCCGTTAATGGTTTTGCATCTGTTGGTGGTTTCTTGGGAATCATTGCACTGTGTGTATTTGCGGCACAAACTGCGCAGGAATACACCTACGGTACTTTGCGTAACTTATTAGTGCGCCAACCAGGCCGTATGAAAATTCTTATCGGCAAACTTATCTCTATGGCTTTGTTCGCACTAGTGATGATCACAATTGCTGCTGTAGTTAGCATTGCAATTTCCTACCTACTTGCCCCTGGGGCAAAGGTGAATAGAGATCTCTGGTTTACATCAGATGGTCTTGATGCAATTTTTACAACTTTTGTAAATGTAACAATTTCTGTTGTTGCATTTGGAATAGTAGGCATGGTTCTAGGACTTTTAATGCGCTCACCAATAAGTGCGATTTCCTTTGGCGTCCTTTGGTTATTGATTGTTGAGAACTTATTAATCGCAGTGAAAGTCTCCTTACAGAATTGGCTGCCTGGGGCTCAGCTTTCTGCAATCGCATCTGGAGGACTGATTGATCTGACCTATAAACATGCGCTAACTGTTGGTGGCATGTATGTGGGTGTTGGGGCAATCATTGCTTCGGTGCTTTTTGTTCGTCGTGATGTAGCTAATTAAGGACACTTAGAGGTAAAACCCCGCTTTTCTAAGGTTCGCCATTTATTCTTGAGACCTTCCCTTTCGAAAGGTTTTAAGTGAAAAAGTTTAGGGCGATATCTCTTGCTGTAATTCTGGGGCTGTCGATTTCGTCGGTTCCTGCAGTTGCGGTCCCTAAACCAAGTTTGGCTGAAATTGAAGCCGCAAAAAAGAAAGAAGCTGAAAAGAAAAGGATTGCCGATGAGCAAGCGGCGAAATTAAAACTTGCCAATCAAAGCCTTCGCGCATTAACCGAAAAAGCAAATGCGGCCACGGCTTTATACAGAAAAGCACAAAGTGAATTAGTAGTTGCGACCTCATTGGCAATTGCTGCCGCAAAACATGCAGAAGAGACTGCCGCGGCGGTTGCTGAAGCACATAAAACAATTGGTCGCCTGGCAGCTAATGCTTACATCCTCGGTGGCGGTATGAGCGATATTGCACCTTTGCTTAGTGCTAATGGACCCCAGGATTTAATTGATCAACTGACAACCTTAAGCACATTAGGCGCACAGAATTCTGTTGCGCTTAAACGATTTAAAGAAGCTGAAGCAGCAGCTCGTAAAGCAAAGGCTGAAGCAGATGCGGCAAAAGCAGCACAACAAACCGCCACAGACAAAGTTGCAGCAGCAAAGAAAGTTGCAGATGATGCAAAGGCTGCCCAAGCAAAAGAAGTTGCGAAATTGCAAGCTGTTCAAGATAAGTTGATGAAAGATTTAATGAACGCGCGTAAGGTTCGCACAACACTTGAACAACAACGCCAACTTGCAATACTCGAAGAAAGTCAAGCTAATACCGCTGCACAAACTGGCGGACAAAAAAGTGTTTGGCCAGATATTGGATTCAAAGGTCGTTCAACATCGCGAACTAGTCAGGCACAACGTGACAAGGCTGTTGCCTTTGCAAAGTCACAAGTTCTGGCACGCAAGCCGTACATTTGGGGAACACAAGGTCCAAATTCATTTGATTGTTCAGGACTTGTTTATTCAGCCTATAAATCAGCAGGCCTCGGTTGGCCCAACTGGGACCGACTTAACTCAGCTTTGTATTCTGGATATACCCAGCATGTTTCACTCAAGGAATTAGTACCTGGCGACCTGTTGTTCTATTCCTACAAGGGCACAATCTCGACCATTCACCACATCGCAATCTATGCGGGTAACGGCATGATCTGGGAAGCCAACTCGAAGGATCGTGGGCTGCTGTACTCAAACATGTACAGCATTAAGGGCTTGATGCCATTTGGTGGTCGCGTCTAAACCAGTACTACTCTTGTCTCATGACAACAGCTGTTCCTGCGGTTCGCAACGCTGTTCGCACATGGTTGGAAAAATTCGAAGCCGGAGACACAGTACTTGTTGCTGTTTCTGGGGGAGCTGATTCATTAGCCCTTGTTTACGCAGTGTCAATTGAAGCAAAAAAACTTGCGATCACGGTTATTGCTGTAACTGTTGATCATCAACTACAAGAAGCTTCATCAACACAAGCAGAAAAAGTTGTAGAGCAACTGTCAAAGTTTGGTGTCGAATGTGTCATTAAAAAAGTAAATGTTGATATCAAAGAAGGGTTGGAAGCTTCGGCTCGTAAGGTTAGATATGAAGCGATCAATGAAGTTGCAGCACAAGAAAATGTAGCTGCAGTTTTTCTGGGACATACAAAAGATGATCAAGCAGAAACAGTTTTATTGGGACTTGCTCGTGGATCCGGAACTCGTTCACTTTCCGGCATGGCACACCACAACGGAATTTATGTGCGACCACTTCTTGAAATTACCCGAATCCAAAACGAAGAGTTTTGTAAAGAATTAAATCTGGATTATTGGAACGACCCACACAATCACAATTCACAATTTGCGAGGGTTCGTGTTCGCACTGACGCACTTCCAGTTTTAGAAAAAACTATTGGTCCCGGAATTGCAGATGCATTAGCTCGAAGCGCCCATTTGTTACGCGACGATGCAGATGCTTTAGATCACTGGGCAAAGCGCGAAGAAATTCAGTTGGATTTGCATGATCTTGATTGTGCCCACCTTGAATCCTTGCCTCGAGCAATCCGGACCAGAATCCTTCGTGCAGCCATTTATGCCGCTGGCGCACCTTCTGGATCGGTCTCTGCCGACCATGTGAGCGCCGTTGAGGCTCTAATCTCCGCGTGGAAGGGCCAAAGTGCGCTCAATCTCCCTGGCGGTGTGAAGGTTGAGCGAATTTCGGGCAGACTTTCGCTCTCACCGCACCGACCATAGGGAGAAACGTGGATTTAGAAGCAGTCAAGGGCGATATCGAACGCGTAATCGTGACCGAAGAACAGTTGCAAGCACGTATTAAAGAGCTTGCCGCAGAGGTTGATAAAGATTACGAAGGTAAGGATCTGCTACTTGTCGGCGTATTAAAAGGTGCAGTTATGGCAGTCGCTGATCTTTCGCGCGCACTGCAACGCCATATCGATATGGACTGGATGGCAGTTTCTTCCTATGGATCCGGAACAAAATCCAGCGGAGTTGTTCGTATTCTGAAAGATTTAGATCGAGACATCACCGGTCGCAATGTGTTAATTGTTGAAGACATTGTTGATTCTGGTTTGACCCTTTCTTGGCTGAAGGCAAATCTTGAATCACGCGGAGTTGGTTCTGTTGAAATTCTTTCAATTTTGCGTAAGCCCGAGGCAGCAAAGGTTGAAGTTAACGTTAAGTATGTCGGCTTTGATATTCCGAAAGATTTCGTAATTGGGTATGGACTTGATTTCGATGAAAAGTACCGCAACCTTCCATTCATTGGTGTGCTTGCTAAGCACATGTACGAATAAGAATTAGAAACGAGAATCCCCAGATATGTCACAAGCACAAAAGCCTAAGAAGCAAGCCAAGAAGAGTTTTTCGGGTAAGAGTTCTCCGAAAAAGCCTGCCACGACTGGTGGCAAAATTTTCCGCGGTCCTCTTTTTTGGATTGTTGCTGCAATCTTTGCAGTTACGGTGTTTGGGCAAATCACATCTGCAGGTAACAAGTACACACAAATTGAGACTTCACAGGCAATTGACGCAATCACACAGTCACAAGTTTTATCTGCCGAAATTGTTGATAAAGAGCAAAAGATTCGCTTAATACTAACTCCTGGCAACACAATAAAGGGTTCATCAAAAGTTGAGTCTTTTTATGTTGCACGCCAAGAACCGACACTTGTTGATGCATTAACAGCTAATCCACCCGCAAAGGGTTGGAATGTAAAGGTTCCTTCGCAGTCGCTGTTAATTTCATTCCTGTTTTCAATAGTTCCATTCTTGCTTATTGGATTCTTATTCTTCTGGATGATGAGCCAGGCACAAGGCGGCAATAAAGTTTTCCAATTTGGAAAATCTCGAGCCAAATTGCAGGATAACGATGTTCCGAAGACGACATTTAAAGATGTTGCAGGCGCCGACGAAGCACTCGCTGAATTAGATGAAATTAAAGATTTCCTTGCAAAGCCAGAAAAGTACGCACCACTAGGCGCGAAGATTCCAAAGGGTGTTTTGTTATTTGGCCCTCCAGGAACAGGTAAGACACTTCTTGCTCGTGCGGTAGCTGGTGAAGCAGGAGTTCCCTTTTATTCAATTTCTGGTTCTGACTTTGTTGAAATGTTTGTTGGTGTTGGTGCAGCCCGTGTGCGCGATTTATTTAATCAAGCAAAAGCAAACGCCCCTGCAATTGTGTTCATTGATGAAATCGATGCTGTTGGTCGTCAACGTGGCGCAGGTATGGGTGGCGGTCACGATGAACGTGAACAGACACTTAATCAGCTACTTGTTGAAATGGATGGCTTCGAAGAGAACTCCAAAGTTATCTTGATTGCCGCAACAAACCGTCCAGATGTTTTAGATCCAGCGCTGTTACGTCCAGGTCGTTTTGATCGCCAGATCGCTGTCGATCGCCCTGACTTAAAGGGTCGCGAAGCTATCTTGCAGGTACATGCAAAGGGCAAGCCGCTCGGTGATGAGGTAAAGCTAGTTGATTACGCACGTCGCACCCCTGGTTTTACAGGTGCTGATTTAGCTAACGTTCTCAACGAAGCAGCTCTTTTATCTGCTCGTGAAAATAAGACGGTAATTGGAAACCCAGAATTAGATGAAGCTATTGATCGTGTAATGGCTGGACCACAACGTAAGTCTCGCTTAATGAGTGATGATGAACGTCGAGTCACGGCGTATCACGAAGCCGGTCACGCATTAGTTGCACATGCCTTGCCGCATACAGATCCAGTTCACAAAGTAACAATCATGCCTCGCGGTCGTGCACTGGGCTACACAATGGTGTTGCCAGATGAAGATAAGTACTCAACAACTCGTAATCAATTACTTGATCAGTTGGCGTATTCATTGGGTGGACGTGCGGCCGAAGAATTAATTTTCCATGATCCATCAACCGGTGCGTCAAATGACATTGAAAAAGCAACAGAGCTTGCGCGTGCAATGGTTACTCAATACGGAATGACTGAAGCTATTGGTGCGATCAAATTAGGTGCTGGAACCTCTGAACCATTCTTGGGTCGTGATTATGGACATCAACGTGATTACAGTGAAAACATTGCAGGAGTCGTAGATCGTGAAATTCGTCGTTTGATTGAAAATGCACATCAAGAAGCCTTTGATATTTTGGTTGCAAACCGAAAGATCTTAGATGAGATGGTTATTGAGCTACTTGAAAAAGAAACTTTGAATAAGGATGAAATCGCAGCTATTTTCAAGAAGGTAAAGCTAGTGACTAAGCGTCCTGCGTGGACTGGTTCTGCGACTCGCATACCTTCTGAGCAACCACCAGTGGATGTGCCAGAACGTATTGCGGTGGAAACTCCTGTAGAACCAAAGAAGCCAACTCGTCGCAAGAAGGCTGCAAGTGACGGTAAATAAGGTCACTGTTTCCGATGGACGCGCTTCTGGTCCTTATGACCAGGAACGTGCGGAAAAGGCTGTTCGTGAGCTGCTTTTAGCCCTTGGTGAAGACCCTGATCGTGATGGCTTAAAAGAAACCCCTGCACGAGTAGCTCGCGCAATGAAGGAAAACTTTGAAGGATTGTGGCAATCGCCAGAGGATGTTTTAACAACAACTTTTGATATTGGCCACGAAGAGTTAGTGATTGTTCGTGACATCGAAGTGTTTTCTCATTGCGAACATCATTTAACTCCCTTTCATGGAGTTGCACATATTGGTTACATCCCACGTGGAAAGATCACTGGACTCTCAAAACTTGCTCGCTTAGTTGATATGTACTCAAAACGTCCTCAAGTTCAGGAACGTTTAACGACACAGATCGCAGATGCGATGGTTGAAATCTTGGATCCGCTTGGCGTGATCGTAATTATTGATTGTGAACACCTTTGCATGTCAATGCGCGGAGTTAAGAAGTCTCATGCTCGCACAACAACATCTGCTGTTCGCGGGGCGCTCTTAAATCCTGCAACTCGCGCAGAAGCAATTTCCTTAATCACTAAGAGCTAATCTCATGTTAGTGATGGGCATCTTGAATGTGACTCCTGATTCATTTGCCGATGGTGGAAGACATAATGATTACGATGCGGCGGTTACGCGCGGCTTAGAAATGATTGATGAAGGCGTGGACATAATTGATATTGGTGGGGAATCAACTAGACCTGGTGCAGATCGTGTAACTGAAGCAGAAGAAATTGCACGCACGATTCCTGTTATTACTGAATTAGCAAAACATGGCGTCAAGATCAGCATCGATACGATGCGTGCGACCACCGCAGAAGCCGCAATAAATGCTGGTGCTTCAATAATTAATGATGTCAGTGGGGGACTAGCGGATCCACATATGCTGCAAACAGCAGCACGTTTACAGGTTCCTTACATTGCAATGCACTGGCGCGGGCAGTCAAAAGATATGAATTCAAAGGCTTTTTACGGCGATGTGGTCACTGATGTGATTTCAGAGCTAAAAGAGCGTATTACAGCGGCATTGGAAGCCGGTATCCATGACAGCAATTTAATAATTGATCCAGGTCTGGGCTTTGCCAAAGATGCCCACCACAATTGGGAGATCATCGATTCGATAGAAGCATTTGTTGCGCTGGGTTATCCAGTTTTAGTTGGTGGCTCGCGTAAACGTTTTCTAGGTGGGGACTCCCCAGATGATCGAGAACAAGCAACAATTGAATTAACCAAGCGACTTGCCGCTACTGGTGTCTGGGCGGTTAGAGTTCATAGTGTGAAACCGCATAAGGAGGTGTTGGCAAAATGAGTGATCAGATTGTTCTGACAGGAATCCACGGTTTTGGATATCACGGATTATTTGAGCAAGAGCGCAAAGATGGCCAAGATTTCTTTGTTGACCTAACACTTTCAGTAGATTTAATAGCGGCAGCGCAATCAGATGCAATTATAGATACCGTCAATTATGCTGAAATAACAGATTTAGTTGTCGAGGAAATTACTACGAGTCCAGTTAATTTGATTGAGAAGTTAGCTGCACGAATTGCAGAGAGAGTTCTGAATCAACATGTCAAGGTAATCTCAGTGACTGTAACAGTGCACAAGCCACAAGCTCCGGTTGCTGCGCAGTTAAAAGATATTGCAGTTGTAGTAACCAGATCCCGATGAAAGCAGTAATCGCACTGGGCGCAAATATTGGCGAGCCACAAGAAAATCTCGATCTCGCAATTGCGTTACTGCGAGAAGCAACTGATGTGCAGTTGGTATCTAGCTATTACACAACCGCACCAGTTGGTGGGCCAGAGCAACCTGATTACATAAATGCAGTGTGCATAATTGACAGTGAATTACCGGCGATGGATCTATTGTCTTTGCTACATGGGATTGAAAAGAGTCTTGGGCGCAAGCGAGTTGAACACTGGGGTCCACGCACAATCGACCTTGATCTCATTCAATACGGCGGATTATTAAGCACAGCTGATGAATTGCAGTTGCCACATCCACGTGCGCATGAACGTCGTTTTGTATTGCAGCCTTGGTTTGAAATTGAGCCTGATGCAATCCTGCTTACGCACGGATCGATAAAAGAACTTTTGGAGCAATTGCCTGCATAGAGGTAAACTTTCCAATATCTCGCCCGGTACCCCACGAAAGGACTGGAGCCACTGAAATGACTGTGTTAGTACCTACTATGGGAGCCTTGCATAAAGGCCACCAAGCATTGATTAAGCGTGCTCGCACATTAGACAAAGATGTAATTGTCAGCATCTTTGTAAATCCATTGCAGTTCGAAAACAAGGAAGAGTTAGAAAAATATCCTCGCTCACCCGAACGCGATATCGAAATTGCAACAATTGCCGGTGCAAACGAGGTGTGGTTTCCTGAGTACGAAGATCTATATCCCGAAGGTTTTAAAACACTAAGCGCCGGAGCATTAGGAAATATGTATGAAGGCGCATCACGTCCTGGGCATTTTGATGGCGTTGTAACAGTAATAGACCGCCTATGTGCAATTGCAAAACCAGACACAATGGTATTTGGCGAAAAGGATTTTCAGCAATTAACAATCATTAAGGCGATGAAGAGCAAATGTGAAATTACTTCGGTTCCAACTGTTCGAGAATTTGATGGATTGGCAATGTCCTCGCGCAATCTACGACTCAGTGAAACAGGTCGAAATGTCGCACTGGTAATTCACCGGGCATTGGCGGCGGCAAAGCTAGCCCCAACAGTAGAAATTGCTCAGGAGATACTCAATACGACGCTATCTACCGAGACGGGCTTCGATAAGGATTACGCAACAGTCATTGATGAAAGAGATTTCTCCTTAGCTCATGAAGGTACAGAAAACCGTCGAGCAATTATTGCTGGTTGGGTTGAGGGAGTTCGCTTAATAGATAACATGCCAATGGTGGGGAGATAACGATGTTATTAACGGTTGATGTTGGAAATACAAATACTGTCCTTGGAATCTTTAATGGCGAAGAATTGGTTCATTCGTGGAGAGTAAAAACAGATCCTCGTAGCACCGCTGATGAGTTGTGGCTTCAGTACCGAGCGCTAATCGAGGATTACAAGTTGTCTGGTTTAGCTGTCTGCTCAACTGTTCCTGCGACATTGCGAGAACTTCGAACAATGATTGCGGATTATTTTGCAGATGTCCGAGTGACAATTGTCGAACCAGGTATCAAAACTGGTGTTCCGCTACTTGTTGATAATCCAAAGGAAATTGGCGCAGATCGCATTGTTAATACCTTGGCTGCGCACACTTTGTATGGCGGACCAGCAATTGTGGTGGATTTTGGAACTTCAACAAACTTGGATGTTGTGTCACCAAAGGGAGAGTTTTTAGGCGGAGCGTTAGCACCCGGAATTGAAATCTCAGTTGATGCTTTAGCAGCTCGTGCAGCCCAGCTTCGCAAAGTCGAATTAATTCGACCAAAAAATGTCATAGGTAAGAACACAGTTGAAGCGTTGCAATCCGGAACAATTTACGGATTTGCTGGGCAGGTTGATGGATTAGTCGACCGAATTACGGCAGAACTAATGGATTCATATTCTGAAAAGCCAACAGTTATTGCCACTGGCGGATTAGCTCCATTGATTATCGGAGTTTCAGAAACAATCGACCACCATGAGCCTGATTTAACCCTCATTGGACTTCGCCTAATTCACGAACGAAATGCCTAAGTCGGTAGACTTCGCGAACTATGAGCACCCTGAACTTGCCAATTGAAGAGGATCTGCCTGAGCAGCTCCGGATTCGACGCGAAAAGCGCGCCTCATTACTAGAGCGCAACATAGAGCCATATCCAGTCTCTGTACCTCGCACAAAATCACTTGCTGAGATTCGTGAAAAATATGTTGGTCTCGAAATTGATGTTGCTACAGGAGATATTGAATCTCTAACTGGTCGAATCATTTTTAAGCGCGATACCGGCAAACTATGTTTTGCAACTTTGCGCGAAGGCGACGGAACAGAACTCCAGGCAATGTTGTCACTAGATAAAGTCGGCCAAGAAGTACTTGATTCATGGAAATCAGATATTGATTTGGGTGACATTGTTTCTGTTACCGGTGAAATCATTACTTCAAAGCGTGGCGAACTTTCAATTCTTGCTAATTCCTGGACTTTGGCATCTAAGTCATTGCGCCCATTGCCAAATGACCACAAGCCAATGTCTGAAGAAACTCGTGTTCGGATGCGTTATGTAGATTTAATTGTTCGTCCAGAAGCTCGTAGTAATGCTCGTTTGCGCCCAGCTGTCATGAAGTCGCTACGAAATACTTTTGATGCAGCAAACTTTGTTGAAGTTGAAACGCCAATGCTGCAGGTCATGCACGGCGGGGCAGCAGCACGTCCATTCAAATCATTTTCAAATGCTTACGACATGGATCTGTACCTGCGTATTGCGCCAGAGCTATTCTTAAAGCGCTGCGTTGTTGGTGGTATCGAGCGCGTATTTGAAATCAACCGTAACTTCCGCAATGAAGGCGCTGATTCATCGCACTCACCTGAGTTTGCAATGATCGAAAGCTACATGGCATACGGCGACTGGATGTCGATCGCCGATCTAACCCGTGACCTTGTTCAGAACGCAGCAATGGCGGTTGCTGGCTCACATGTTGTTACGCACCATGATGGACGCCAAGCTGATTTAGGTGGTCAGTGGAAGCAGATCTCCTTATATGACGCTATTTCTAATGGTGTTGGTGAAAGCGTTACAGCACTTACGCCAATCGTAGATTTGAAGAAAATCGCTGAAAAACTAGGCATGAAAATTGATCCTAAGTGGATTACCGGCAAGCTAGCCGAAGAGATATTCGAACATGTTGCACGTCATGAATTAGTTGAACCAACTTTTGTGATGGGTTTCCCGGTTGACACTTCACCACTTGTGCGAGCACACCGCGATTTGCCAGGTGTTGCCGAAAAATGGGACTTGTATATTGATGGTTTCGAACTTGCAACAGGTTATTCCGAATTAATCGACCCCGTTGTACAACGTGATCGCTTAGTTGAACAAGCAACACTTGGCGCAAAAGGTGATCTTGAAGCAATGCAAGTGGATGAAGATTTCTTGCGAGCAATGGAGTTTGCAATGCCACCAACAGGCGGAATGGGAATGGGCGTAGATCGCTTGCTCATGGCGCTAACAGGTCTTGGAATTCGCGAAACAATTTTGTTCCCACTTGTAAAGCCAGAAATTGATTAATCAATGCAGATTCGTGCAGCGCGTACCAGCGACATTAAAGGCATTCGTCAGTTAATTGATTCTTATGCACCGCAAGGTCGCCTTTTATCAAAAGAAACTGTCACTTTGTATGAAAGCGTCCAAGAGTTTACGGTTGCCGTCGAAGGCGACGAAGTTGTTGGTTGCGGTGCTTTGCACATTTTGTGGGAAGACCTTGCAGAAGTTCGTACAGTTGCAGTTTCAGAAAGTCTTCGCGGCAAAGGGGTTGGTCATCAAATTCTTGAATCAATCATTAGTCGTGCGCAAAACATTGGTGTTGAGCGAATCTTTTGTTTGACCTTTGAGACAGAGTTCTTCGGGCGTCACGGCTTTGAAATTATTGAAGGAACTCCAGTTGAGCCAGAGATCTACAAAGAGCTCCTGCGTTCTTATGATGCTGGTGTGGCCGAGTTCCTAGATCTTGAGTCGGTAAAGCCCAATACCCTGGGAAATACCCGAATGCTAAAGAAGCTATAAGCACCTAGATTTAGCCCAATTTCGGGCTTAACCCCACCATATTTAGGGTCGTCAGGGGCAGAGCCAATCCACCTCGCGAGCGTGGCCCTGCAGGTATTAGGCTTAACGAAAGATCGACCCAAAGGAGCACCGCCCAGGTTTGAGCGCTTTACCGACCGAGCCCGCCGTGTTGTTGTGCTGGCCCAAGAAGAAGCACGCATGCTCAATCACAACTACATCGGTACCGAACACATTCTTTTGGGATTGATTCACGAAGGTGAAGGCGTTGCAGCTAAGGCGTTGGAATCACTTGGCATTTCACTTGAAGGCGTACGCGCACAAGTTGAGGAAATCATCGGTCAAGGTCAGCAAGCACCAAGTGGTCACATCCCATTTACTCCGCGCGCGAAGAAAGTTCTAGAACTGTCACTTCGTGAAGCGTTGCAGTTAGGTCACAACTACATTGGTACAGAACACATTCTTCTTGGATTAATCCGCGAAGGTGAGGGCGTGGCTGCACAAGTTCTTGTAAAGCTGGGCGCAGATCTCAATCGTGTTCGCCAACAAGTTATTCAACTTCTTTCTGGTTACCAAGGAAAAGAAGCTGTACAAACTGGTGGACCAGCAGAAGGAACTCCTTCAACATCTTTGGTGCTTGATCAATTTGGTCGCAATCTGACACAAGCTGCCCGCGAAGGAAAGCTTGATCCAGTAATTGGTCGCGAAAATGAAATCGAACGCGTTATGCAAGTTCTTTCACGTCGCACAAAGAACAACCCAGTTCTAATTGGTGAACCAGGTGTTGGTAAGACCGCTGTCGTTGAAGGTCTTGCACAAGCTATTTACAAGAATGATGTTCCAGAAACTTTGAAAGATAAGCAGTTGTACTCACTTGATTTAGGTGCACTTGTTGCGGGTAGTCGCTACCGTGGAGATTTCGAAGAGCGCTTGAAGAAAGTGCTTAAGGAAATCAAAACTCGCGGCGATATTATTCTTTTCATTGATGAAATCCACACACTTGTTGGTGCCGGTGCTGCAGAAGGTGCGATTGATGCTGCCAGCATCTTGAAGCCAATGCTTGCACGTGGCGAGCTACAGACAATTGGTGCAACAACACTAGATGAGTACCGCAAGCATGTTGAAAAGGATGCAGCGCTAGAACGCCGCTTCCAACCAATTCAGGTTAAAGAGCCTTCTGTTGCGCACACAATTGAGATCCTGAAGGGTCTTCGTGATCGCTACGAAACACATCACCGTGTTTCAATTACCGATGGTGCGCTCGCTGCGGCAGCAAACCTTGCAGATCGCTATGTTTCTGATCGTTTCCTGCCAGATAAGGCAATCGACCTTATCGATGAAGCAGGATCACGTCTTCGCATTAAGCGCATGACTGCGCCAGCCGAGCTTCGCGAATTTGATGACAAGATCGCAAATGCGCGTAAGGAAAAAGAGTCTGCTATCGACGGGCAAGATTTTGAATTAGCTGCAACCCTTCGTGATAAGGAAAAGACTCTAATCACTGAAAAGCATGAAGCAGAAAAGAATTGGAAAGCAACTGATCTAGATAAGGTCACCGAGGTTGATGAAGAACTCATCGCTCAGGTGCTATCTGCATCAACTGGAATTCCGGTCTTTAAGTTAACTGAAGAAGAAACAGCGCGTCTGCTTCGTATGGAAGATGAATTACACAACCGTGTCATCGGCCAAGACCAGGCGATCAAGGCGTTGTCACAAGCAATTCGTCGCACGCGCGCAGGCCTGAAAGATCCTCGTCGTCCTGGCGGATCATTCATCTTCGCTGGTCCTTCAGGTGTTGGTAAGACTGAACTTTCTCGCACACTTGCTTCATTCTTGTTTGGTGATCAAGATGCGTTGATTCAACTCGATATGTCTGAGTACTCAGAGCGTCACACCGCTTCACGTTTGTTTGGTGCACCTCCGGGCTTTGTTGGGTATGACGAAGGTGGACAGCTGACTGAAAAGGTTCGCCGTCGCCCATTCTCTGTAGTTCTCTTCGATGAAATCGAAAAGGCTCATCCAGATATCTTCAACTCATTACTTCAGGTTTTAGAAGATGGACACCTAACTGATTCACAAGGTCGCACGGTTGACTTTAAGAACACAGTAATCATCATGACCACAAACCTTGGTACTCGTGACATTTCTAAATCAATGGGGCTTGGCTTTGCCAATAGTGGTGACGATATGACCAATTACGAGCGCATGAAGGGCAAGGTAAGTGATGAACTTAAGTCACACTTCCGTCCTGAGTTCCTTAACCGTATTGATGACATCATCGTCTTCCACCAGTTGACTAAGCCGCAAATCATTCAGATCGTTGACTTGATGCTTAAGAATCTTGATGATCGTTTGCAGGCCAAGGACATGGGAATCGAGCTCACCCCTGCAGCTAAGAATCTTCTTGCAGATCGTGGTTACGATCCACTCCTTGGTGCACGTCCATTGCGTCGTGTTATTCAACGAGAGATCGAAGATGGATTGTCAGAGCGGATCTTGTTTGGCGAGCTAAAAGCTGGCGAGATTATCGTTGTTGATGTCGAAGGCGAAGGGGCTGAAGCAATATTCACATTTGCGGGAGCACCGAAGGTGGCAACACCTGATTCCCCTGAAGATCTTGCTGAAGCACCAACTGCGTAGATATTTACTGCTTAAACCCCGTTTAGTCACTCACTAAGTGGGGTTTTTGCTTTACATTTTCATAGTGCGCAGACTTGTAGTTGGCCTAGTAGCAGTTCTCTCACTCTCGCTAGTAACTGCACAGATTTCAGTTGCTGCCGTTACGCCCGGTGCTAAGTGTTCAAAAGCAGGAGCAACTTCTACTTATAACGGTAAGAAGTACACATGTATTAAGAGTGGAAAAAAGTTAGTGTGGAATAAAGGCGTTGTAATTGCTAAGCCAACACCAACACCAACACCAACACCAACACCAACACCTACGTTCATTGAATCATCCGCTCCAACTTCATTTCAAGACCTTTCCGAGAACTACAAAGGGGTCCTCTACTGGGCCTGGAAAAAGACGAAAATACAATTGAATTCAAGTCAAGCGGTAACAAAAGAAATTGTTGTATTAAAAGGGCCAAATACTTTATTGCCTAAGTTAAATGATCAATTAGGAGCGGATCTTGTTTCACAATTGTTTAGAAATTTTGATCAACCAAAAAAAATTTACACAATTTTTTATTCAATTCAAGATATTAATTGGGCACAGGCAGAGTTCTCAAAAATTAGCTATAAATCCGATGGGCAAG
>CAIJHZ010000178.1 GCA_903820565.1 uncultured Actinomycetes bacterium | reverse complement strand
GCTGGGTACAGTCCTGCGATCAAAACCGATGAGATAACTAGCAAAGCTGTTCCGGCAGCAGGCAGCACCCACGAGCGACGAACAATATTTGCAAAAAATAGCAAAGCACACACAATTGCGATTCCACTCAAAATTGCCTTTGCGGGCAGGACTGCATTTACATCTGTGAAAGTAAGACCGGTAATTAGCTTGCTATCTTTCAGGGCCAACGCATATCGATCAAACCAGTAAGCAACAGCCTTGATGAGAACGACTAAGCCAAGGAGAACGGATAATTGGACGCGGGCTGCAACTGTTGTTCGATCCTCGCGAACCTGCAAACGAATTCCACCATATAAGTAATGCACTGCTAAAGAAGCAATAATCGATAAAACAAGTGTTGAAATTCCCCACCCGATTAGGGTCTGCCAGAATGGAAGACGAAATGCAAAGAATGAAATGTCCATATTGAATTGAGGATCTTTTACCCCGAAGTCAGTGGAGTTCTTAAAGAGCAACCAGGTTCGCCATAATGCTGCTCCTGATGTTCCTGCAAAATAAAATAGTGCCAAGAATCCGGCAATAAAAACTTTACGGCGGATCGGTTCGATTTGCGCGCGGTATCGTTCTAAGTTGTCAGCTTCTATAGTCATTGGTACATACAGCGGACGGCGCTTGTATGCCAACAAAACATTGAACATAACTAAGAACGCGGTGACCAAACCGGTTACAACAAACAAAATCGCTTTTGTTCCAAGAATTGTTGACCATGTGCTTGTGAAATTAACTGACTTAAACCACAACCAATCTGCATAGAAACCACTGACCGCAGTGAATGTCGCTCCGAGGATTACAAGGATTCCGATAGTCAGAGCAAGGGGACTTTTACGTCCGCGGAAGTTAAAAGATGGGCGTTGGAACTGTGGGTTATTGGTCATGGAGCAAAACTACTGCAAGGGGATTAGGGCTACCAATTCAACTTAGGTGCGGGTGCGTTCCAGGTAAGAAATCGCCTGTGTCAGCGTGGCAACTGTGATGACCTTGATCCCTTCGGGGATGTTGGCAATCTCTTCTGCGTTGTCTACCGGGGCAAAAAATATGGTCGCCCCAGCTTTTTTAGCGGACAGGATCTTTTCATTAATTCCACCGATGGGTCCTACAAGACCACGACTATCAATAGTTCCAGTGCCCGCCACATGACGACCTTGCAATAAATCTACTTCAGTCAACAATTCAACTAGCCCGATAGAAAAAATTAGGCCTCCACTAGGACCGCCGGTTTTAGCGACCTTAAATTTAATTTTCTTAGGGTCTAAAGCATCGGCTCGACGTTGTGCGATTACGGTGTCGGTGGGTGCCATAACTTCGGGATGTGATTGCAGGTAATTGATCGCAGCTGTAATTGCTTTGTCTTGAGAGCCAACCATGTCGGCCTTGGCTTGCTTGCTTTCCTCTTTGGCACTTGTCCCTGGTGGATAGATTGCAGACTTTGGATAGACAGCGCGTTCGGAACTAAGCCAGGAGTAAATAATTTCAGGACCAAATATCCAAGCATCTGGATTAGTAACCCTGATTGACATCAAATCAATTCGACCAGTTGCAGGATATGTATCAAGATCTTTTATTGTTATGACACCTTTAAAAATATTTTGCGCTTGGCCCGGAAGGACAATTGCAAAAGGCAGTGGCGCAACAGTTGCTAGGACAAAGAAGATTCCAAGAGTTGCAGTTACAAGTTTTGGAAGGGGTGAAAATCGCACTAGCGGCTCGAACTAGCGTGCGTCCGGGCGGATCACTGAAATACGTGAAGGCTTTTGCGTTAGTGCAGTTGGTGAGATTTCTGAATCAGTCTGAATATCGCCGTATGTCTCTTCTGTGACTACCTCGATGTCACCAGCTACATCGCGGGCTTGGGAATCTCGCAGAGAATCTTGAAACCGTTGGAACTGGCCGACAGAGCGCTGAGTTTCTTGCTGAAACTTTCCTTGGAACTTTGATACCCAGGTGACATAGCCAAGCGCACCAATTAAGCCGATAGCCGGAACTACCCACCAAATTAGAGCCGAAAATGCGTTGGACATGTCCGTACTGTACTAGTTTGCTTAGAACTCCGCGTAGCCAACCGAGGGTTGTGAACGTGGAATGTATCTACCTGCGAAATTGTTCCAATGCTGAGAGGATTCAACTATGACACCATTTGGTTTCACTCCAGGAAACCCAGAGGACTCCAACGAGCCTGTTGATTTTGCTGCCATGATGGAACAGATGCAACAACAAATTCAAGAGCAATTTGCACAGCTTGGAATTAATGGCCCAGGATTTACTGGATCGACAGAGCCATTACCAAAAAATATAGTTAGAGACACTGCCAAGAAATTCACAACCGCTCAAGGTTCGTCCCCTATCGGGGCAAATGATGTAGCAGAAATCGAACAAGCATTTTCTATTGCAGAGTTGTGGCTTGACGAGGCAACTTTTTTCCCTAGATCTCCCAACACTGGAAATGTTGCACTAGCCCGTACCGATTGGATTGATACTACTTTGGCAGGATGGCAGAGCTCGGTTGAGCCATTGGCAATTGGTTTCTCTGCTGCAATCGGTGAGCTGCTCAATCAAGCATCATTTGGTGAAGGCGAAGGGCCTGAAAACCCAACCGATGAACAACCTCAGATGCAGATTCCTGTTGGAATGATCTCTGCGCTCCTTAATTCTTTTATCGGCTCGCTCATTGCAACCCAATTGGGCCAAGCTATTGGAGGTTTAGCAGGCACAGTAACTGGCGCTCATGATGTGGGCTTACCGCTGCTGGATTCTGCATATCCAACCCTTGTTCCTCAGAATATTAAGGAATGGGCAACAGATTTAGAAATTCCGATGGATGAGGTTCGAATCTTCCATGCACTGCGAGAAGCAGCTGTTGCACGATTGTTTTCACACAATCCTTGGCTGGTTTCGTATATCCGAACCGCAATTACTGATTACGGCAAAGGAATCAACATCGATATGGATGCGATTCAAGAGCAAGCACAACGTGCATTTGAATCGGGCAATGGATTTGATCCATCCAACCCAGAAAGCTTCACAATCGCGCTGAATGATGGAATTTTCACCCCGCAAGAATCACCGGCGCAGAAAATGGCATTAACAAAGCTAGAAACAGTTTTGGCATTAATTGATGGTTGGAGCGAAGAGGTCGTAACACTTTCTGCAGGAGATCGACTGCCAAACATTGCAGCGCTTCAGGAAACTCTGCGCCGCCGTCGTGCAACATCTGCGCCAGCACAGCAACTATTTTCATCGATGCTTGGTTTACAGGTTTCGCCACGACTTGCTCGTGAGGCAACAGTATTTTGGAAACAAGTGCGCGAAATCAAAGATATTGAATCCCGTGATCGCATCTGGAGTGGAATTCTTCCAACTGCTGAAGATTTATTGACACCTGAGAGCTTTATGAAGAGTTTAGAAATTCCTGATGATTTGTCGGGACTGATCTAGTTCCTTGAACTGACTGCTTCCTTGAACTGACTGCAGCTGCCAAGAAATAGAAAAGCGAACTCCCCGGTCACTTGCTCTAAATCAGCCTTCCCCTTGCTGATGTAGAACTGTTATCCGAGGAGTTCGTAGTCGTAAAGTAAGTCTTTGACACTGGTTTATCAACTCGGCACCGCGTTGACAAAGCATTATTTATTGAGGTAATGCATTTTTTGTGTGCCGCTCTGAGTCTTTACATTAGACAGATATGTCATTGATTTGGACAGACTCGCACTTACAAATGCTAAATCTCTCAAGGTTTGGTTGAGAGATGTCCTACTATTTTCTACGTTCGGTAACTACCTTCGGTGGCAGTCCTGGCGATAGGCAAGAATTCTGACAATAGAAATGGAGGGTTCGAGATGATTGACGATGAGAGCCCTTCGTTGGTTGAAACAACTCTTGACGATCAGACTCTGCCTGGAATCTCAGAAGGCGAGATTATTGTCGTTAGATCTACCCGTCGAAAGAAAAACATCTCTGCATATCGCCAAGGGGGACGAATCGTTGTCTCGATTCCGGCACGCATGAGCAAAGCCGACGAGCGGGCGATGGTTCCTGAAATGGTTGCCAAGATCCGTGCCCAAGAGGCAGCGGCAACAATGAGCGAGGAATCCCTTTCCATTCGGGTAGGGGAACTGTTGAGCGAGCTGGCTCCAGAGATAACGGTGCGTCCTTCTTCGGTGAATTGGCGAGCGATGCGCGAGCGCTGGGGTTCTTGCACAGGGGCCGACCGCTCAATTCGGATTTCAGACCGGCTGAAGGGCGCGCCGGACAATGTCCTGGATTACGTCCTATTCCACGAGGGGATCCACCTTCAATTCTTCGACCACGGTCCCGAATTCAAGGAGCTATTAGCCCGTTT
>CAIJHZ010000177.1 GCA_903820565.1 uncultured Actinomycetes bacterium | reverse complement strand
TTGGTGTTGGTGTTGGTGTTGGTGTTGGTGTTGGTGTTGGTGTTGGTGTTGGTGTGACAACAACAGCTGGGGTAGTGAATGTGTTTATTGGGCCATACATGGTGCCAATAAATGGACCAGTGTATGAAAGGATCTTTGATTTGTAATAGTACGTTGTGTTAGGTGTTAGCCCGGTGATAGAAGCCAAAATCGTAGTATCAAGTGCATTAGTCAGAGAAAACGGAGTTCCGTTAATTTCAGTTCCAACGGTCAAGGTTGAATCTGTGCCCCAAATAAATGAATGGCGAGTGTTGCTTCCACCGGCATTTACAACTGATTTCAGCTGCGCTGAAGTGGTAGCTAATGAAGCAGTTGAGTTTGAAAGCACCTTCGGGGTAAGGACCAAAACATTAGAGCGAGGTGCGGATCTAGTAATGCCTGAAGCATTAGATGCTTCGAAGGCGTAGTAATAGCGAATTCCAGGGGTCAGAGTCGGAGTCAATGCCATGATGTTGATGACATCGATACCGGTAAATGGCGAGTTCGGAACATCGACATATCGAGGCGCAATAGTAAGAGATTGCTCAGTTCCCACAATCAAGCGAACCTTTGTTGTCTGGCCTTGTGGATTTACAGTTCCGACAACTTCCATATTGATCTTTGAGAAAGCGGAGTTTTCTGAAGTGATTACTGGTGCCAATCCTGGTGCCACTGGTGTATCAAATGTCAGCACGTCAGAATGCGTGGTGCCAGTTGAGTTAATTGCAAACGTCTTAAAATAATACTTCTTGCCACCATCTAGGAAAGAAACATTCGCTGTTACATTGTAAAAATTTGTGCCGCCACTGATATCGAATGGTGTCGCAGCAATGGTTTGCGTATTTAGCTTGAACTCTGGATCGGTTCCATACATAAAATAACCCTTGGTTGGCGCATTACCGGCTTGAACTACGCCATTTAGGGTTGCGCTATACGCCGTTACATTTGTTGCTGCTGCAATTCGTGCGATAGGTGGGGTTACAGGTGGGGCCAAAGTCGCAAAGGTGCCAGTTGTGCTTACTGTTCGACCTGACTCATTAACTCCAATAATTCGGAAGAAGTACGTTGTTAAAGCAGTTAGCCCAGTTAACTTCACAGATGCAGTTGTTGGTGCTCCCCCAGAAATCAAACCTGGAAGCACAGGTGATGTGGCAGTTGCAGTATCTACAAATGTTGCAGTTGTGCTGTATTCGAAACTCAAAGTTGTTGGTGCAAATCCTGGGTTAACGTCAATTAATACATCTGCAGATTGATAGGTAATATTTGTAACGCTTTTTTGTGCAACAACTGGTGCAACAACTGGTGCACCGCCATCTGTTGGTGACACATACAGCAACTTATTAACTGTATCTACCTTCAAGCCTGTAATTGCATCCTTGGTTGACTCAGCATCTATGTACTGCGCAACTTGCGCGACAGATGCTGTTGGATTTAAACCTAGATAAATAGCTACAGCACCTGTTACATGGGGCGTGGCCATTGAAGTTCCGCTGATGTTATTTGTAGCGTCCGGAGAGCCAATCCACGCTGAAAGAATGGCTGAGCCTGGTGCGAAAATATCTACACACTTTCCTTGGTTTGAATAGCTTGCAGGTACATCTGAGAGAGTCGTTGCTCCGACAGTAATCGCACTTGGTGTACTTCCAGGTGATCGAGTACATGCATCCGTATATTCATTACCAGCAGCGGCAACAACTGTGATTCCAGCATTAGTCAATCGCACGATCGAAGCGTTTATCGCTGCTGAATAACCTCCACCAATACTTAAATTCAAAACTGCTTGTGTCTTTGGGTTTGGATTTTCTGGGCTAAGAATCCAATCAAGACCAGCCATTACACCTGCATATGTTCCACTGCCTGCGCAGTTCAAGATTCGAACAGGAACAACCGTTGCTTTTTTAGCCAGACCATATTGTGTGCCAGCTGCTGTAGCAGCGACGTGTGTACCGTGACCGTTGCAATCAACAGTTCCATTTCCATCAGTGATTGCAGAGTATCCAGAAGTAGAAATTCGACCTGCTAAATCATTGTGTGGGTAAATTCCAGTATCACCAATATAAATTGTCGCGCCAGCGCCAGCGCTGCGGTATCCATATGCACTGACTGATCCTGTTAATCCAACTTTTTCACGTTGATCAATACGGTCCATTCCCCAGGCAGGTGTTGGGCTTTGCGTATTTTGAATAGCAAGACCAGTAACAGGCATATCTTCTTCAACAGTTAATACGTTGGGAATCTTAGAAAGCAGGCCAGCAACAAGTTTTGGCAGCTCAATAACGTAACCATCAAAGGCATAGTTGTACTTCTGATCAATTTTCCAACCATTTTTGACGACAGTTGCTTCAATTGCCGCTTTCGCCGCTGGTGTAACCGAGATGATGTATTTTGCCTTTGCGCCAAGATCAAGAGCTGTTGTTGGCATCATGGTCGAACTGAGTGAGAAAATAGTCAGTAGGACAATTAACGATGCGCGGAATTTAGCCTTAGATCGATTGAGCATTAGGACTCCTCGGTTGTGACATGCTTTTTGGGGATACCTAGCCGGCGCCACCACTCAAATTC
>CAIJHZ010000176.1 GCA_903820565.1 uncultured Actinomycetes bacterium | reverse complement strand
ACTAAGGGAGGAGGAATTACCCGACACTTCTAGTGGTAGGAGCACACCCCGCAAACCTCGGCGGGTGTTTGTCTCATCTTCACTTGTTAGGTAATCCGACTTATCGCTTCTATTTCTAGTTTGGCGATTCACGGTTGCGGGTCAGCGTCGGATTTTCACCGAACTTCCCCTACCAAGTGAGCTATTTAGTTGTGACCGAACCAAACCACACCTATTTCGGCTTGGCAACTAGGCGCGCTCGTCGTAGGCTTGCCACTATGGAATATAGACGCCTTGGCAGTACCGGAATGTACGTTTCTGAAATCTCATACGGAAACTGGATCACTCACGGAAATCAAATCGAATCAGATGCAGCAATCAAGTGCGTTAAAGCCGCATTAGAAGTTGGCATTACGACCTTTGATACCGCAGATGTTTATGCCGGCACTAAAGCTGAAGTTGTTTTAGGTAAAGCACTCAAAGGTGTTAAGCGCGAGTCATATGAGTTGTTTACAAAGGTTTACTGGCCAACAGGTACTGGCAAAAATGATCGTGGACTTTCCCGCAAGCACATCATCGAATCATGTAATGCATCCCTGAAGCGACTTCAGACCGATCACATTGATCTTTACCAAATGCACCGTTTTGATTATGAAACACCAGTCGAAGAATCTTTAAGTGCCTTTGATGATCTGATCCGTGCGGGAAAGGTCCACTACATCGGATTTTCTGAATGGAATGCGGAGCAGATTAAATCAGCGTTAGCTATTCAAGACGCTCGCGGATATAACCGCTTCGTTTCTAGTCAGCCACAATATTCAGCTCTATGGCGTGTAATTGAGTCAGAAGTTGTTCCACTTTCGCAGAAAGAAGGCATTGGGCAGATCGTTTGGTCACCAATGGCGCAAGGAATCTTGACTGGAAAATACTTGCCAGGAAAGAAAGCTCCAGCGGGATCACGTGCAACTGACAAGGGCAGCGGCGCAAATATGATCAAGGGCTGGATGCGCGAAGAGGTTCTTGAAGCTGTTCAGAATTTAAAGCCAATTGCTGAAGGTGTTGGACTGACTATGGGACAACTTGCAATTGCCTGGGTACTTCAAAATCCGAATGTTTCGAGCGCGATAATGGGCGCCACAAAGCCAAAGCAGGTTAAGGAAAATGTGAAGGCTTCTGGAGTAAAGCTAGATGCAGAAGTCATGAAAGCAATTGACAAAGCATTGGGCAATCTTCCAGAGCGTGATCCTAAGAAGAATGACAGCCCGAATCCTCGAGCTTAGTTTTTCTTTTTGCTTACTTTAACCTGAGGATGTGGCGCTCGTAGGCGTCGCATTTGAGTTGATCGAAGCCAGGCATACATTCCAAGACCCTTTGTTTCTGTGCCAGGAAATTGTGCCTCGACTTCTTTGCGAATTTTCCGCGAAAGAAGAATTCCATCAACAACTGCAATGAGTAACATCGCATACATCAATACGATCGCTCCCAATCGGATCGCTGGGACCTGTATCAAAGTAAGGATTAGTACAACAAAGATTGTTGGGAGAAAATACTCACCAGTTGATCGTCGTGAGTCTACGTAGTTACGAACAAATCTACGAGCAGGACCACGATCGCGTAAAGGTAATGCGGCTTCATCTCCACGCAGATATGCGGCACGTTGAGCGGTTCGATCTTCGCGGCCTTGTGCTTTAGAAGCTCGCTTCTGGTCTTTAGTAACAATCGGCGCGAGAGAAGAAACTTTGCGTTTTGACTCTGCCTCTTTGCGTTTCGGGGTAGGGCGACCTTTGCCTTCGTGTGTGCTCATGGCGTAACTATAGAGCCCGTGTTGTAGCAGCCTCCAACTCGCTTGCCACACTCAGGGGGAGTAGGCTTTGCCCATACGAAGGTGAACACCAGCAGTCAATCAAGGAGAGTTCGATGACAACTGAAACAACAACTGAAGTAACCACATCCGCTGGAATTCAGCTAACTGATGTAGCTGCCTCAAAGGTGTCTGCGCTATTGGCGCAAGAGGGCCGCGATGATCTAAACCTTCGCGTTGCAGTGCAACCTGGTGGATGCTCAGGCCTTAAGTATCAGTTGTACTTTGATGACCGCAATATGGATGGTGACATCGTGCGCGAATTTGGCGCAGTAAAGGTCATCACCGACAAGATGAGTGATCCATACCTTTCAGGTGAGACTATCGATTTCGTCGACACAATCGAAAAGCAGGTGTTCACAATTGATAATCCAAATGCACAAGGTTCTTGTGCCTGTGCCGATTCATTTAACTAAGTATCTGAACTTATCGCATTAGTATCCCCACATGAAAATTGGTGTAGCGGGT
>CAIJHZ010000175.1 GCA_903820565.1 uncultured Actinomycetes bacterium | reverse complement strand
AGATGACATCGGCAATAAATTTTTGGGGTTGGAAAAGCCGTAACTTCGCTCCCGTGTTGGGGGCGTGTTGTAATTGGCTGCCTAGTTGTTTACCAAGCATCTGGAGCGGGTTCAAATCCCGTCGCCTCCACCACAGTCTTAACTGTCTTAGCTCGATCTATTGGTAATGGTCAAAAGAGCTACGGCAGATTTGCATGGGAAGGCCTCGAGTAATCGGGGCCTTTTCCAATTTTCCGACTAAGAGATATTCTAATCATTTACTTTGAATTGATACGGGCAACAAATTCATAGACATGGGGTTACGTGGCTAGTTATGATCATCATCTAATTCAATTGACGAGGGGTCAAAAATGTCTAATTTTCTAGCCGAGGCACGTGAAATCCAAGATGAGTTAGCCACCCTTCGCCGACAGATTCATCAAGAACCAGAAATTGGGTTAGATCTACCTAAGACTCAAGCAAAGATTGTGGCTGCTCTAGATGGCCTAGGTCTTGAGGTTACGACAGGAAAATCACTGAGCTCTGTTACAGCGGTGCTGCGAGGCAGTAAGTCTGACAAGACAGTGTTGTTACGTGCAGACATGGATGCACTACCTGTCACAGAACTCGCTGATCTGCCGTATAAGAGTCAGATTGATGGTGCCATGCATGCGTGTGGCCATGACTTACACGTTGCGATGTTAATTGGTGCAGCCAAGTTACTGGTTAAGAATAAGTCACAGCTAAACGGTGACGTGGTCTTCATGTTCCAACCTGGTGAAGAAGGCTTTGATGGCGCGGGACACATGATTAAAGAAGGTGTCTTGAGTGCTAGTGGGCGAAAAGCTGATGCAACCTATGGCATTCACGTCATGTCATCGGCAGCCCCGGCCGGAGTATTTAGCACTAAAGGTGGCACCATGATGGCCTCTGCTGATGAAATTCACGTAACCGTTGTCGGTATGGGCGGACATGGATCACAACCTCACACTGCTAAAGATCCAATTCCAGTTGCTGCTGAAATGGTGAGCGCACTGCAATTAATGATTACTCGTTCCTTTGATGCCTTTGATCCAGTTGTAATTACAGTTGGCCAATTTCACGCTGGTACCAAAGCAAACATAATTCCAGATACTGCAGAGTTCCAAGCAACAATTCGAACATTTTCAGCTGAGAATAGAGTTCGCATAAAGAGCGAGGCGGTTCGCTTGTGTGAGTCAATTGCACAGGGTTATGGGCTCAAAGCAGAGGTTAAAGTTGTTGAACAGTATCCAGTCACAGTAAACAACGATGCTCATGCACAATTCGTTGGCAAAGTAGCAACTGAACTCTTTGGCAGTGAGTCATATATGGATATGCCGCACCCTATTGCTGGAGCTGAGGATTATTCCCGCGTCCTAGAAGCTGTCCCAGGCTCATACATGTTTCTTGGCGCATCGGTTGATGAAGACTTCATGAACTCTGAGGTCAATCACTCACCTCGAGCTATGTTTGATGATTCTGTGATGTATCGAGGCACTGCAATGCTCAGTGAATTAGCAGTTCGATCACTGAATGAAATGGTGTGAGAATCGCATTTGAATCTAGGAGTTAAGTAATAATTCCTTCATCTTTGCTATCTCCATTTCTTGCGCATTTATGATCGAAGTAGCCAGATCAGCAACAGCTTTATTCTTCGAATTCACAACCGCTTGAGCCATTTCGATGGCACCTTCGTGATGCTTGATCATTCCTTGAAGAAAAAGAGCATCAAATTCTTTCCCTTTGGCTTCACGAAGCTCAGAGAGTTCCTTTTCATTTAACATTCCATCCATCATGTGGCCGGCATGTGTAGATGTTTTGACACCATCCCAGTCCTTCATTACTTCAATTTCAGGGGATTGAGCATCCTTAATTTCTTGTGCCAATTGCAGAACATCTGGATTTGTTGAGTTGAGTAAAGCAATTTCTGACATTTCTATTGCTTGCTCATGATGGGGAATCATCATCTCAGCAAACTTAATGTCATCAGTGCTGTATTCAGAATTTGATTGAGTCGCTATCGCACAACCAGCAAGCAAAAGCACGCTAAAAATTACATGCCATACTCTTTTCATCAACGCACCGTTTCTGGGAATTAATCGAGATCCAACGGCTAGAGATTGTCGCAAACAGACATGTCAAACTTGTCTGTGCCTGCAGCTGCCGCTTCGTCCATTACACGCTGTAGGCATTTGCCGTATTCCTCTAAGTTTGCATCATCTGCGCTTTTTGAGGAGCAACCAGTTCCTGTGATGGTTAGTAAGGCAGCCAATAAAAGCATCATGAATTTTTTCACATTAAACTCCATAAGTAGGTTTGGATAATTGTAAATAGGGAATAATTGATTTTCAATACTTGGTTTAGCTTCCTGGGCTCACCGTAGACATATTGAAATCTTTAATCACTAGTGGCGGAATAGCCATGTTGGACATATCTCCAGCCCACTCACGAGGCTGTGTCCATTCAGTTGCACCTGCATGAACGATGCGAGAAAGAGCGGAAACTGGAGAGTCATTCCAACGGAAGTTATTAGTTGCACCAACTACTTCGCCACCCTTGACGTGATAAACACCGTCACGAGTTAAGCCGGTAAGTAGTAATGAGTTGGGATCAACCATGCGGATATACCAGAAGGTTGTTAACAGCAATCCGTTATCAACTTTCTTCACTAAATCTTCAAGTGTTCCACTTGCACCATCAACGCTCATGACAAGGTTTTCACCTAGTGGAGTGAAATCTAAGTTTGTCAGCTTTGCAGAAGCGCGAGTTTGAATCAGCGATTGCAAGACACCATCTTTGAGCCAGTCCACTCGCTTGATTGGTTGACCATTATCAAAGACAGATGAGAACGGTGAACTAACAGCGGTTGCCACGAAGTTTGAAGCAGGCAGTTGCTTGAAATCTGGATCGCTAAAGAACTGCAGAGAAACATTAGATAGCTTCTCACCAATTCGAGTTCCGCCACCCTTTTT
>CAIJHZ010000174.1 GCA_903820565.1 uncultured Actinomycetes bacterium | reverse complement strand
TTTATTGCATCATCTGAAATCATCGCAGACTCCAAACTGGTAATTGAAATATCAGACGAGCAATCAGCGCAGTGATATCGCGATAATAAGTATTCATGTCAGGATTTGGCCCATAGGCTTTTGTAACCGCATTTCGAACCGAAGTACGGTCAGCGCTGCCTAACTCTTTGAATAGAAGTACCTGAGCAACCTGATCTATTTGCTTATCCAGATTTGTTTCTCGGCTTGGAAGTAACCAGTCTAAAGAAGGCTGATTCCAGGTATTACCTTGAATAAAGCTTCCATAAATATTCCAACGCAGGACTTGATAATTTGCATTTACCCAACTGGATGCGACATCTGGATAGCCATCAGGAAATGGCCAGGATAAAGGTGCATGCCCCATACGCCTCAACTCATCTGGGACCACTGCCGGATACGAAAACTCTTTGGTCATGCCTTTCCATTTTTGGGTTCTTGTGAAGTTGGGAAACACATTGAGGGTGCGAGCAACTGAAACATAATCCTCACCTGGGCGCTTCAACTTTTTGCCTACGGCGTTTTTGAAATCAGAGTGCTGATAGATAGCCCTTAAAACTGTCTTGATATCGCCACCACTTGAAGTGTAAGAAGATGCAATGTCATTTATGAATTGCTGTGATGGCACATCCTCAACAAAGCGACGCCCAAGTTTGAGAGCTATTGCCTTTGCCGTCTCAGGATGAGTAGCCAAATATTTAAGAAGTGACTGGATTGCAGGTAGAACTTGATCAATTGTTGTGACAGTTTGCTGCCAGCCCATAATTTTGAAAGTGCCGTAGTTTTGGCGCTCTCCATGCAACATGGTTGCAAAAGGTGGCACGTCTTTGAAAATGCTGCCGTAAGGTCGGGTTCTTGGGCCTCTTTGGTACCAGCGCTCCGGCCACTTGACCCGCAAACCTGAAAATAATTTTGCAGCATTGATGATGTCTGATTGGGTATAGCCAGACTTTGGCGTCAACGTATACAGCTCTAATAATTCTCGCCCAAAATTTTCGTTAGGTTGCTCTTTTGTACTTAATTCGCCATCTAGATAAACAAGCATCGCTGGATGAAGTGCTGCTGCATATAACAAATCCTCAAATTTGCCCAAAGCATTTTGACGAATTACCCTCTTATTCCAATCGTTGGTATGCCAATCAAGATTTCCATCCTTTGTCTCATCACCAAGGGTCGTAATATTTAAGTGGTCATGCCAGAACTCGACCATCATTTCAAATATTTGCCGCTCTGAATGGGTTTGTTGAATCAGGGTGTAGAGATGAAGCGTTCTGCCAGTTAAATGGTTTATGTAAAATATTTGACCTTTACTCATATCACCTTCAGATTCAGCTAAAGGCCATAAGAAATTCATATCTTTATGGATGTAGTTAAAAATATCCCACTGTGCCAAATATGTCTCAACTTTAGAATCAGGCAAAGTTAGATGATCTAGTTGTTTTTCAAACCATGCATCAGCGCCAATTTTGGTAACTTCCGTGACCAAATCCTTGGTCGGTCCATATGTAAATCTATGAAGCAAATGAACAATTGGATCACTCGATGGTGCCGTTGCACCCGCGCCCCAAGTAGATTCCATAGCGTTAGGCTACAGCGGCACATTCCCAATAAGAAGGTTTATAGGTAATATTGAGGCATGCGAATTAAGGGGAGTTGTGTCAAAGGTGTGCTTATTGCCTTGGGTATAGCCCTGATTCCACTTACTGCAGTTGCTGCCGAGAATGTAGCTCCGGCAAGTGCCTGTAAAGTTTTGAACCAAAAAGTTGTTTATCAGAATAAGACGTATACCTGCATTAAGTCAGGTAAGAAGTTGATCTGGAATAAAGGCGTAGTTGCTGCAGTGACAACTCCTGCCACCACTCCAACACCAACTGCTACTCCCACTTCTTCACCAACACCAGCTTCAGTTTCAACTGAAAGTGCTACTCAAACTGCTTCTCAAGCTCTGGAAACACCTTCACCTGCAGCAACCTGTTCAAGAAATAGAAACGCCCTAAGAAATTGCTAGGAGTCACACATGGAACTTGGGTTTACTTTCGTAAGTGGGTTGCGAAGGAATCGAATTCGCGAGCAATTAATAAATTATTACAAATTGATTTAGCGATTGGAATATTGGCATGATGAAAATGAAATTAACATCTTCTGTCGCAATCTTGATTTTGGCCCTCATGATAAGTTCTTGTGGTGCTTCAGAAAGTGGGACCTCGTCAAGTCAGCTGCCAGAAACTGAAGAAGTGGTAGAAGAGATTGGCGCTGACGCAAAACTTGATGCAGAGTGGCAAGATTTAGTGGCGGATGAACCTGAACTAACTGCAAAATGTGAACCATTCATAAAGTACAGACTTGGAAGAAATGAAGTTCGTGCTCATGAATTGCATTTAACATCGATTGCTTCATCACAGTCAATATTTGATGCATCTGGAGAAAGCGACCTAAATGTAAAAATCTCACTCATAAATCAAAGACGAGAAGCGGAGAGACAACGAGGACTAGCCTATTACTGGTTTAGTACTTGGCAAACAAAAGTTGATGATCTAATAGTAAGTAATAAAAAACTTGCGAAAGAATGTAATTTTACAAACGATGAGTTAATAGAAAATATGGGCTAGATAATCAATTCTTTCCGTCACCCTTTTAGAATGCGAATTAAAGGGAGTCTTGCCAAGGGAGTTCTAATTTCTTGTGCTTTTGCCTTGATCCCCGTCACCGCCGTCTCCGCCCAGAAGATAATTCCTGGAAGTACGTGCAAAGTTTTGAACCAAAAAGTTGTTTACCAGAATAAGACTTATACCTGTACTAAATTAGGCAAGAAGTTGGTGTGGAATAAAGGTGTTGCAATTGTGAAACCAACACCAACTCCATCGCTTACTCCAACGCCAACCCAAACCTCTTCACCTACTCCAACTCCCTCTCCAACAACAACGAAAAATATTGGGTACAACCCTCCCTCTGTCCCAAGTGAAGACATTGAATTATGCAAAGTGAAGGAAATCATCAACGCAAGGTTGGGATTACCAACTGGTTTCCCAGTGTCCACCCTTACTACTCAAAAAACCGGAACCGTTAAGTGGGCACTTATACCAATAGATTTTGCAGATATGCCTGGGGAGAAGAACTTCAGACCAAGAGTAGATACACAAATGAAAATGCTTTCTGACTGGTATTCATCAGTGAGTGGCGGAAAGTTCACAATTGAATGGGTTGTGCTTGATAAATGGGTAACTCTTCCTGGAACATCAAATGACTATAAAATACCTATCTCAGATACGCCTGATAGAAGTCCAGAAGTTGCCAATTTCTGGAGGAAAGCAATCGCAGAGAGCGACAAATCCTTTGACTATACAAATGTTCAATCAGTAAATTTCCTACTTCCGGAAAAGCAAACAATTATTCAGGAATTTATAAAGGGAGCCCCTTGGGATAAAGCAGTTCGAGAGATGATGACTAATGAAGGTCCAATCTCAACTTTCACAATCGCTGGTGCTAATTTCCTTGCCCCTGGACGAGAAGTTTGGCCATTGTGGGCCCATGAATTTGGGCACGCAATTGGATTGCCACATATCGGATCTTCTCGCGAACCAAGTCCATTTCATATGCTGGATCTAATGGGAAATCAAGAAGGAGTTACCAGAGAGTTATCTGGATGGCTTCGCTTTTTAGCTGGTTGGATGCCAACTGACAAAATATTCTGTCAAACAAGTTCTAGGATAACTAAAACCGAGATCACACTTGTGCCACTTTCTTCACAAGACGATGGAATCAAAATGGCAATTTTTCCTTTGGGGAACAATAGAGCGTTAATAGTTGAATCACGCAGAGCTACGAAATTTTCCTGTAGCGACTCGATGATAAAAGATGGAGTTCTTGTCTACACATATGACGGAAAATTTGGACACAATGAAGATTTCTTATTGCCTATTTTCCCCAGTGGCAGACCTATATCGCGTAGTACCTGCCTAACTCCACCTTCAGAAGATTTGCTTCTTCATGAGGGCGAGAAAGTGACAGTTGAGGGCATTTCGATACAAGTTCTTGCCCATGGTAATTATGACAAAGTGGTAATTTCGACTGCTACACCCGCTCCCATTGTTTTAACTTGGGACAACATCGCAGATAACTATCGTGAGATTTCAACAAATGTCTACAACAAAAGCCAGATTCATATAGATAGTAATTATCAACCAAAATTTAAGTTAAATGTTTTAGTGGGGCCAAATACAAAACCAAGCGTCATTAATCCCACTGCCGCCTTTAGCTTGGCATCTAATTTGCTGCGAAACTTTAAGCAACCTGAAGAAATTAATGCGATTTATTACAATTATGTTGATAAAGATTGGGCCAAGAAGTTTTTTCAAGATAGAGACGGATCGCCTTGGTGGCCAGGGCAAATTGATTATTCTTGCCCCACTGAAACTAATTGTGAAGTCGCAGGTGGTGGTACGTTCGCAAATTGGCAAGGCTTTGTTCAGACCGCTGTGCCGAACAATCCTTGGTGGTCAGATCGAAGTCAATATGCCGGACAAGACATTCACGAATTCGTACACATAGTTCAGTCCTATCAACAAAAACCGATGAGGGGCGATTGGTTAAGCACAATCCCTGTCTGGCTTTCTGAAGGACAGGCGACACTATTTCAAGTATTAGGGGGAAATCAGACATTAAATTCTTATAAATCAAATCAAGCTAATCAGATTAAGAAATTTACCCCCGATGCAACATTAAAAGATTTCTCTACCGCTTCAATTTTACAATTCTATGATCAACTTACTCCAGGAAAAAATCCTGATCTGCCAAACTCGAATCCTTCATATTATAGGTATGTTTTTTCATTGGGTTATGCAACTGTTGAGGCCCTTACTGCCATTGGAGGAATCGATTCGACTATGACCCTCGTTAATCAATCTGTGAATGGAACACCATTTAATCAGGCATTTAAAAATGTATATGGCATTGAGTGGGCTGCAGCCGCTCCAATCCTTGCCGAAATTGTTTCAAAACAAAGCAAGTAGAATTTTCCCTAACTTTTAACTACGCCTAAGGTTTGGCAGATGTATCCACTATTCAAGGGTTTGAACCACACCCAAGGTTTGGGCATAGAACTCGGATTTACCTACATATGTGGGTGGTGAGGGACTCGAACCCCCGACCCGGTGATTAAGAGTCACCTGCTCTACCAAC
>CAIJHZ010000173.1 GCA_903820565.1 uncultured Actinomycetes bacterium | reverse complement strand
GAACTCTTGTTTGATGCCATGGATGTAAGCCTATGGGTGTAAGTTACCTCCTGTGCACGTAGTCATCATGGGTTGCGGTCGAGTTGGTTCATCACTCGCCACCGAACTCGAAGCAGCCGGTCATACAGTCGCAGTTATCGACCAGGCTCGTGAAGCATTTCGTCGTCTAGGTCCAAATTTCAAGGGTCGTACTGTCACCGGAGTTGGCTTTGACCGTGAGGTTCTTCTTGAAGCAGGTATTCAGGACGCAGATGCATTTGCTGCAGTTAGTAATGGTGACAACTCAAATATTCTTGCCGCTCGAGTTGCTCGCGAAAATTATGGAGTTCAAAACGTAGTCGCTCGAATTTATGACCCAGGGCGCGCAGAAATTTATCAGCGCCTAGGCATTCCAACTGTTGCAACTGTTTTGTGGGCAACGGATCAAATTCTAAGACGCCTAGCTCCAGAAGGATCGAAATCTGAATGGCGCGATGCCACAGGGATGGTGCAGTTGTGCGAGATGCACCCGCACAACGATTGGTATGGCCGTCCAATTCTTTTGATTGATGCCCTAACTCCTGCGCGCGTTGCCTTCATAACACGCCTAGGCGAAGGCCTCATCCCAGATGAGCACACAGTTTTGCAACAAGGTGATTTGATTCATGTGATGGTTTCAGATGCAGATGTCGCTCGGACAGAGGAAATTCTTGCAAGTAGCCCAGAAGGTGAACGTCAATGAGAATTGCAATTGCAGGAGCTGGAAATGTGGGTCGAGCTATCGCTCGCGAACTTTTAGATAATGGACATCAGGTTCTGTTAATCGATAAGGATCCGAAGGCATTGAAATTAGAGAGCGTTCCAGATGCTGAATGGCTGATGGCTGATGCTTGTGAAATTACCTCATTAGATAACGCGCACCTCAATAACTGCCAGGTACTAGTAGCTGCAACCGGTGATGACAAGGCAAACCTTGTGACTTCTTTACTTGGTAAGACTGAGTATGGCGTCCCACGTGTTGTTGCCAGAATTAACCACCCAAAGAATGAATGGCTCTTTGATTCTTCATGGGGCGTAGATGTTGCAGTGTCCACACCGCGGATCATTTCTGCACTCGTTGAAGAGGCAGTAAGTGTTGGTGATGTTGTTCGCTTGTTCTCATTTAGAAAAGGCCAAGCAAACCTTGTCGAATTAACTCTGCCAGATGGTTCAGCATGTATCGGCAAAACTGTGGAAGAGATTGAACTACCCGAAAACGCAGCAATTGCTGCCATTGTTAGAGATGGCCGTGTAATTACCGCTAAGGCACATGATGTGTTTGCAGCAGGAGATGAACTTCTCTTTGTTGCTTCCGCAGATGCCGAAGCTCAGATTAAAGCCTGTTTTATCTCTTAATATCCTGAACGATCTGCGGGCGGTTGAGCTTTTATAATCAACCAAGTGAAATAGGCAGCAGCAAAAAATAATGGATATCCCATAGCTAAGTTGACTGATCCTAGCAAGTTCACATTACCGCTCTTGTAAATTGGATACTGCACGGCGATTCGAGAGAAAAACATCGCAACCCAAATCCAACTTGCTTTGATATACATTTTCTTCCGAGCAGGATTTTTTCGCCAGTTTAGATTTTCACCTAATAGAGGACCAAGAACTAGGCCCAAGATCGGCCATCCAGCGAGATTTGCTATTAAATACACACTTCCATACCCAAGGTTTGTCAGAAGTTTCGGAATATAGAAATCGGTTGCATTGCCGCTGCGATTTGCAAAATATGCACAAATCAAAACACCAATCACGCCAGATATTGAATGCTGGATAGTGTCCTTGCGAGCTAATCTATAGATGGCAAGCACAAGTGAAAGTCCGAGTGCTCCCCAGATTGCGTTTCTTAACTCGTCTGTCACATTGAATGTAACCAAAAAAACAATTGCAGGTAGGCCCGAATCAATTAAACCTTTTGTACCACCAAGTGCCCCAATTACCTTGTCGCGATCCTCATGGTGCTGACTCATCCCGTTGATCCAAAGCCACCAGCTCCACGGCCAGAACCAGGAAGCTCTTCTACTTCGACAAATTCCGCACGCTCAACTTTTTGAATTACCAACTGTGCAATTCGATCACCTTTATGGAAAGTAATTGCGTCCTTTGGATCATGGTTAATCATTATGCATTGCAATTCTCCGCGGTATCCAGCATCCACGGTTCCTGGAGCATTAACCATTGTTACGCCATGCTTAATTGCTAATCCTGATCGTGGATGAACCAAAGCGACATAACCATCTGGCAATGCAATTGCGATTCCTGTTGGAACCAATGCACGCTCCCCCGGCTGTAAAGTGACATCTACTCGAGTGACAATATCTGCGCCGGCATCGCCACCTTTGGCATACATGGGAAGCGGTACTGAAGGGTCCAATCGAGTAATTAAGACCTGAACGTTGGCCATCTTTATGGATTAATCTCAAAAGTTGGATCGACAAATGCCATCAATTCAGGAGTCTTCGCCATTTGTTCTAGGTACTCCTTAGGCGCGTTGTTCATGAAGTGATCCATGGGGACAATTATATAAAGAGCTGCAGCGCGAACAGCTATCTCGCCGTCGGCAGAGTTAAGTCGCCCAACGGCTGATGTGTAAACCTTTCGATTTACCTGTCCGGTAATTTCTGCGGTGATATGTAAGGTGCTTCCCATCGGAACCGGCTTAATGAAATCTGTCTCCAAACGGCCAGTTACCGCAGGAGAGCGAAGTAGCCACATCAATTTTCCAAGTGCCTCATCAAATGCTAACGATAGAAGTCCGCCATGAGCTAAACCCGGAGCTCCCTGGTGATTTTCATTGACCGTGAACTCGGCGGTGATATTCAATCCTTCGCCAGCGTAAGCAACTAAATGCAAACCAGTTGGATGCAGTTCACCGCAACCAAAACAATGTCCAAAGTGCGAAGGAATTTTTGAACCGGCAACAGGTGCTTGAGAGTGTCTTTCTGGAAGAGGCGATCCCTCAGGAGCTGTTGTACTTGGAATCCGTGCCATATGGCAAGGTTACCGCCTTCATATCCGATACGGTAACTCCCATGCGTTACCGCGAAGTGATACATACCCCATTGTGGCTGCTAGCCATTGTTTACTTCTTCATGCTTTCGTTGGTAATTTCGATCTGGGCCGCGCTTGGAAATAATCCTGCGTTAATAACACTTCTAGTCGTTACCACCGCCCTAATATGGATTTACTATGCGACTGCCTTGACTATTGAAGTTGATTCCAAGGAGCTTCGGGTCGGGAATGCACACATACAGCTGGCCTTTATTGGTGATTGTGTGGATCTTGATAATGAAGCAATTCGGCGTGTAAGAACACGTGATGCAGATCCGCAGGCATTTCTTGCAATTAGATTCTGGTCACCCAAAGGCGTCAGGGTAGAAATAAAAGATGCACGAGATTCAACGCCATATTGGTTGATAAGTAGTGCTCGTGGAGCTGAATTAATTAAGGCTTTGAAAGAATAAAACCGAAGAGTTAATTACACTCTTTACAAACAGCTTTAGCGCCTTCGCCTTTTGCAAGTTGAGTAACGTGGTGGACCAAGAAGCAACGTGAGCAGGTGAACTCATCAACTTGCTTTGGAACAACGCGAACCGCTAACTCTTCTCCAGATAAATCCGCACCTGGTAATTCAAGATTCTCTGCAGCTTCTGCTTCGTCGACATCGATCTGGCCGGATTGAGCATCAACACGCTTAGCCTTGAGTTCTTCTAGAGACTCCTCATGAAGTTCCTCATCAGTTTTTCTGGGTGTGTCGTAATCTGTTGCCATTGCTCTCACCGCCTTTCAATAATTGCTCTCAAGTGCTTTCGGGCGCATCATGGCGTATTTAACTGTGTAATGCAGGTTAAAACGCGCGGCGTGTCGGTGTTATTCACCACTTACGTGTGAATTCTCGATTCTTTGAGCCAATCCCCCGTCCACGCGGGCATGGATCGATGTTCCTTCAGGCAAGTACTGCTCAGAAAAGATTTCTCCACTTTCGTGAATTGCGTGGACTAAATCACCTCGGTCATACGGAATGACAACATTAATCTCGACAGCTGGCCTTGGTAGCGAACTTTCAATCGCATGAAGCAAGCCTTCAATTCCAAATCCCGTGCGTACCGAAAATGCATAACTATTCGGCTCTTTCCGCAAAATCTCCATGATTACTTCTGGGTCAGCAATATCTACTTTGTTGATAGCAATAATTTCGGGAATATCTTTGCCACCGATTTCATCGATAACTAATCTGACAGCGCGTATTTGTTCGAAGGGGTCTGGATGTGAGCCATCGACTACATGCACAATAAGATCGGATCCAGAAACTTCTTCGAGTGTGGATTTGAATGCATCAATAAGCTGATGCGGAAGGTGACGTACAAAACCTACTGTGTCGCTTAATGTATAAACGCGGCCATCGGCAGTTTCGGATTTGCGAACAGTTGGATCTAGAGTTGCGAAGAGTGCATTTTCTACCAGCACACCAGCATTGGTTAACTTATTGAGCAATGAGGATTTGCCCGCGTTTGTATATCCGGCTATTGCGACTGATGGAATATTAAATCGTCGGCGTTCTTGGCGCTTAGTATCTCTGGATACCTTCATCTCAGCGATCTCGCGGCGAAGTTTTGCCATCTTGTCACGGATGCGACGTCTATCTGTTTCGATCTTAGTTTCACCTGGTCCACGACCGCCGATACCAGCACCGCCTGCTGCACGACCACCTACCTGACGTGATAAGGAATCTCCCCAACCACGAAGACGAGGCAACAGATAGGCAATCTGGGCAAGTTCAACTTGCGCCTTGCCCTCTTTACTCTTTGCGTGCTGTGCGAAGATGTCCAAAATAAGTGCAGTGCGATCAACAACTTTGACTTTCAATTTATCTTCTAATTGACGCAACTGTGAAGGAGAAAGTTCACCGTCACACACAACGGTGTCAGCACCCGTAGTCATAACAACCTGTTTTAATTCTAAAACCTTTCCTGAGCCAATGTAGGTTGCAGGATCTGGCTTATCGCGTCGTTGGATTAATCCTTCTAAAACTTCTGAACCAGCGGTTTCCGCCAAAGCCTTTAATTCTGCAAGTGAGTTCTCAGCATCTTTTATTGTTCCTTCAGTCCAAACTCCGACTAACACGACTCGTTCAAGTTGTAGCTGGCGATATTCAGCTTCAGAAATATCTTGAAGTTCGGTCGAGAAGCCTTTGACGCGACGAAGTGCGTGACGCTCTGAGAGCTCCAGGGATTGATCAATATTTTCATCTTCTTCGCTGGCGTCGTATTCAGCAGCAACTCGGGCACTTTCTCGCAGCAATGACTCAAATTCGTCATCAAAATCCTTACTCAACTAAAAACCTCGAGATATCTACATCGCGAACTAGAACCGCAGGGCCTGTGAGTGTTGCATTTGAATGTCCATCGATGGAAACCTCTAGCCGACCGCCAGGAGGTGTGATGATCCATGTCGCTGGCAACTTCGACTTTGTGTGTAATGTTGCAGCTAGCGCGACCGCACATGTGCCGGTACCGCATGAACGAGTTTCACCAGATCCGCGTTCAAATACCCGCATCGCAATTGTGCTTCCTTCAATAATCTTCGCAAACTCAACATTAACGCCTTCAGGATATGAATCACGAGGGCGTACTACTGGAGCCACATCTAATGGGCCAATGTCAGACATTTCTTCGACAAAAACAACTGCATGAGGATTGCCAACACTGATGTTGTACCCATTCCATAAGAGCCCATTAGTTGCTGCCGTGATCGACTCATTTTCATCAGTTACTTGACCCATGTTGACAGAAATATCATCTATTAGGGGTACACGTAGATGTTTAATTCCATCGCGGGTATTGATTGCAAAAATACCTTCGGGCTGATGCCCTCTTTCAACTAAGTATCTAGCCATCACGCGAATTCCATTACCGCACATCTCAGCAAGTGATCCATCAGCGTTGCGATAATCCATAAACCATTTTTCATCACGCTTGATAATGCGAATTAAGCCATCCGCGCCAACACCCGTTTCGCGATTACAGATCGCAGCGGTTTGGGCAGTTGTTATCGAATTTTCATCCTGCGGATCAAATATGAGAACAAAGTCATTTTCGGTTCCGTGGCCATATGTCGCAATCATTGGTATTAGTTTATCGATTCAAGAATGCGCTGGAGGGCGTTTTGTGTCGGTGAAATCCACGCAATGCGCTCATCACGTGAAAACCATGTTTCTTGTCGGCGTGCATACTGTCGTGTTGCTCGCTTAGTCTCTTCCTTTGCTTCTTCTTCCGTGACTTTTCCTTCAATTTGAGCGATCACTTGGGCATAACCCAAGGCTCGTTGCGCAGTTACTCCTTGTGTAATGCCGGCTGCAATTAGCTTCTCTGCTTCAGCAACTAAACCTAATTCCCACATACGATCTACTCGATCCGAAATGCGCCCAGACAATGCATCTCGATCCATTACTAATCCAAACTGCTTGGCATGGGGGTATCGAGAACTTTCTTCTCGTGGCAAATTTGCCGTGAAAGGTTTTCCCGTAATTTTGATTACCTCAAGGGCGCGAATTACACGACGTGAGTTTGCTTGATCTATTGCAAGGGCCGCAGCTGGATCTAGTTTTTCTAATCGCTCAAATAATGGCCCAATGCCCTTCGTTGCAAGTTCCAATTCCAATTCCGCTCGGACGACTGGATCTGTATCTGGAAAATTGAGTTCATCTAGAATCGCCTTTATGTATAGACCAGTACCACCGACAATGATCACATCTTTCCCGCGACCATGAATTTCAGTGATAGCTGCACGTGCTAATTCTTGATACCAGGCAACATTTGCATCCTGCGTTACATCTAACAAATTCATTAAATGATGGGCAATACCCTTTTGCTCTTCAATCGTAATTTTGGCAGTACCAATATCCATGCCTTTGTACAGTTGCATCGAATCCGCATTAATGATTTCGGCGTTAATTTCATGAGCAAGAGCTACCGCTAAATCACTTTTTCCTGTAGCCGTTGCACCGCAAATTACAATCAATCTCATCGTTTGACCGTTGGAATTCCAAGCATGGTTGACGCAGGGCCAGGTTGTGCGATTCGAGCAGCATGGGCTTCGGCGCCTCGTGTCTGTCGAACTGAGAGTGGGTCACCAATTAAATAGTGCGCAGAGGCATCTGTGATTGTCACGGTTACTTCATCACCAGGGCGCGCGACGAACTTATTGTCGAAGTGCACCAATCGGAAATCTTCGCTGCGACCGGTTAATCGTTCTTGAGCTTCATCGCGGCGACCTTCATAATCACCAACAAAAATTTTATACTGCTTCCCGATTGCTTCTTGATTGACTGACAATGAAATCCCTTGTTGGTGATTGTGAAGACGGGTATAACGATCGGCTACAACTTCAGCAGTAATTTGATCTGGCATCGTTGCTGCTGGTGTACCGGGACGCTTTGAATATTGATAGGTATATGCCGCAGTAAATCGCGCAGTTGAGCACACATCAAGTGTTGCTTGGAAATCTTCTTCGGTCTCACCTGGGAAGCCGACGATTATGTCTGTTGTAATAGCGGCATGCGGAATAGCAGTGCGAACTCGATCCAAAATCCCCAAATATCTATCGGAACGATATGAACGACGCATGTGCTGCAAGACCCGATCTGAACCTGATTGAAGTGGCATGTGTAAATGGGGCATCACGTTTGGAGTTTGGGCCATGGCTTCGATTACATCATCAGTGAAATCTCGTGGGTGGGGGGACATGAAACGAACTCTTTCTAGTCCATCAATTTTTCCGCATTCACGCAAAAGATTGGCAAATGCCTGGCGATCACCAAAATCCACACCATATGCATTTACATTTTGGCCTAGCAAAGTTATCTCTATAACGCCTTGATCAACCAGCATCTTTACTTCGGTCAAGATGTCAGTTGCAGTGCGGTCTTTTTCAATTCCGCGCAACGCTGGAACGATGCAAAAAGTGCAGGTGTTGTTGCAGCCTACTGAGACAGAAACCCACGATGAGAAGGCCGAGAGACGACGTGCCGGCAGCGTTGATGGAAAGTGTTCTAGGGATTCCAGAATCTCTATCTGGGACTCTTCTTCTATGCGTGCGCGCTCTAGCAATACAGGCAATGAGCCGACATTGTGAGTTCCAAAGACAACATCAACATACGGAGCTTTCATAATAATTGTTGCTTGATCTTTGTGCGCAAGACACCCACCCACGGCGATCTGCATGTTGGGGTTTAACTTCTTAATTGGTGCCAAGAAACTTAGATTGCCATATAACTTATTATCGGCATTTTCTCTTACCGCACATGTATTGAATACAACTATGTCTGCTTGTTCGCCAACTGCTACGGGGATATATCCCGCTTCATCCAAGAGTCCCGCAATTCTTTCGGAGTCATGGACATTCATCTGACAGCCGTAGGTTTCGACTGTATAGGTACGGGTCATAAAGAAGTAATTGAGTACTCTAAAGTCGAACGATCAACCACGAGCATCTGATGATTATCTAAATGATTCCAATCCGTGTTTCCCCAACCTGTTGAAGCAACGATCATGTCACTTCCACGCTTTGTAAAGCGCAATTCGTAATGATCTTCGGCGCTCCATTCAGCCTTATTACCTTCGTTAAACTCGCAAACGGCAATTAAAGTATCTGGTGTTTGAACCATGATGTTAAGAGCGGTGTAGTCAGCGTTTGAGCGAATCAGATTAACGATTGATCGCACACCTTCAACTAAGCCAAGTTCATCAACTTGTGAAAGCAGGGCATAAAAGAATCGCTCGCTATCGGTGGTGCCTTGCAGAAATCCCAGGTATTTATCTGCGATGAACTGCTCTGCAGTATTTCCAGGTCGGATAGTTCCGTTGTGCATGAAAGTTGTTGTCCCATGGGTAAATGGGTGGTTGTTATCAATATTGACGGTAATACCCTTAGAGGCAAGACGTAGGTGAAGAAGAGCTCCATCCGTCAGAACTTCTGTTTTCGCTTTGGTTAGTGAATCAGATTCGTGAGCAGGATTTACATCCTTCAAAATCTGACCATCATGGGCATAACCCCAACCATCTTTATGCTCTGATGACATAGCGACAAACTTGTCGAACTCATTTCCTACGACGTCGTAAAAACTCTTACGTTCTAACGATGAAAAGGCTAGTAATCTGCACATGGTCGCAACTCTACTTCAAGCCTAGAGATTCTTCTTGGCGCGCTCTTGTGCTTGCGCTGCACGCCATTTAGCAATTTCCCCATGGTTGCCGCTGAGCAAAATTGCCGGGACTTCAATATCTCGCCACATTGAAGGCTTGGTGAAGTTCGGATACTCCAAGTAACCCTCTTCATTGTGTGATTCTTCGGCCAAAGATTCTGGATTTCCAAGCACTCCTGGAATCAAGCGGGTGATCGCTTCGATCATCACTAGGGATGCCACTTCACCGCCACCTAAAACATAGTCACCGATAGATACCTCATGTACGCGATAGTTCTTTGATTCATAGTGCTGGCGAACTCGATCATCAATACCTTCGTAGCGACCACACGCAAAGACTAAATGCTTAGCTTCTGAAAACTTAGCAGCCATAGGCTGATCAAAACGCTTGCCCGCTGGAGTCAGAATTATGAGATCAGTGTCTGGCGTCATTAATGGATCTAAAGCATTGCCCCAGATCTCTGGCAACATAACCATGCCGGCACCACCACCATACGGTGTGTCATCAACTGTGTTGTGATTGTCAGTTGAAAAAGAACGTAGGTCATGAATGCTGACTTCAACTAATCCCTGTTCCTGCGCTTTACCCAATAAAGAAAGCTGTAGTGGTGCAAAGTAATCAGGAAAGATTGTTACTGCATCAATTTTCATGCCATCTCCCCCGTAATTGTTGGCGGAATTACTACAACTTTCTTGTTTGCAATATCAACCGTTGGAACTAGTTGATGCACAAAGGGAATCAATTGCTCGCCTTGGGCTGTTTTAATCGCTAGCAAATCCTGACCAGGCAGATTGATGACATCGGTGATTTCACCAAAAGTTTCTCCAGATTCAAGAACCGCCGCACACCCAATCAACTGCATTACGTGATATTCGTCTTCATCATCATTGGCTTCATTGATGTCGACATCGGCATACAACAATGTATTGCGAAGCTTTTCGACGCTATTGCGATCAGAAATTCCTTCAAAGCCCAACAATAAAATACCGTTATGAACCCGACCTGAAATGACTTTCAATTCACCATTGGAATCTGTTTGAACTGTGGCACCAATGGCAAAGCGACGATCAGGTTCATCTGTCCGAACCTCTATCGTCGCTTCACCAAGAATTCCGTGAGCGCGACCAATTCGCCCCACGAGTAAGCGCATTGTTATCGAGCTTCGTCGGTCTCGATGAGATCGACGCGCATTGTGCGTCCTGCGAGCGCACTTATAACTGTACGAAGTGCCTTTGCTGTACGTCCATTACGACCAATGACCTTGCCGATATCTTCAGGGTTAACGCGAACCTCTAAAGTTGTTCCGCGACGTCCGCTCTTTTCAGAGACCACAACATCATCAGGATTATCAACAATTCCCTTGACCAAATGCTCTAGGGCTTCATCCATCATTATTACTCTGCAGCCGCTTCTTCAGCTGGAGTTTCAACAACAGCTTCAGCTGGTGTTTCAACAACCGCTTCAGCTGGAGTTTCAACAACTGCATCTGCAATCACATCTTCAGCTGGAACCTCGGACACCTCGGGGCTTGCTTCTACTTCGGACACAACAATAGGGTTTGCCTTAGCTGCAAGCTTCTCCTGTGCCTTCTTCTTCAATGTTGTTGCACCTTCTGCAGGTTCGTTAGCAGCAGCCTTCATCGCTGCTTCATAAGCAACAACCTT
>CAIJHZ010000172.1 GCA_903820565.1 uncultured Actinomycetes bacterium | reverse complement strand
GTTCGTTGGCGTACAGCTTGGTTACACAATCGCTGACGTTTTGGCTAAGTGCGTATTCGGTCTAACAATTCTGAAGATCGCTCGCATGAAGTCAATTGCTGAAGGCATGAAGGACGATCACTAATCACTTATGTGATTAGGTTCTAACTTAAGAATCCTAAAAACAGGAGTGTCGCGAGAGCGGCACTCCTGTTTGGCTTTCTAGACTGGGCACATGGATAACAACTGGATCAATAACTACCGCATGGGCGGATATCTTCTATTTGCTTGCGGGTTAATTAATTTGCGATACCAATGGGGTCAACCAAATATTGCATCGCATAGTGCTGTAATTTTTATTCCGGGAGCTCTTGTAATCGGAGCCACATTTATACCTGCCGCACTAAAAGTATTGGCTCGGCGCGAAGTGAAGTTTCTTGTAGGTGCGCTAGGTATCGCCCTTATCGCATACGCTTTTGGCAATTAATTTTCGCTCACAAGTGATCAATGTAATCTGATTTCATCTGGCGCAAGTTCACGCCAGAAAGTACGGTGAAGCTACTCAAAGGAGCATCATGCAGATCAACATTGATAAGAAAACCGGAGTTTTTACGGGCGTAATTGTTGCTTTAGTCGCAGTAATTATCGCAATGGGTTTTTCGAACAATAGCGATGGCCACTTAGGGATGAGCCACTCTTCAATGATGGATTCAGATGAAGTAAGCGGCACAGGTCAACTCACGGGAGCTGACATCATGTTCCTACAGATGATGATTCCTCATCACCAGCAAGCCGTTGATATTTCAAATTTAGCTCTTTCAAAGAGTAAAGATGCTGAATTGCTAGCACTTGCCACCTCTATTCGAGATAGCCAAGTAGATGAGATCATTCAAATGAAGCAATGGCTTAAGGACGCTGGCGCGAATATTGAAATGGGACACTCAATGGGAGATTCCATGGGTGGCATGTTAGATGAAGCTGAACTTGCGGCTTTGAAATCAGCATCTGGTTCTGCATTTGATCGTCTGTGGTTACAAGGTATGACAGGCATCATGATGGCGCAATACATATGACTCAGATGATTGAAGATGCCAAAAATCTAACAATCAAAGAATTTGGCCAGGCAGTTATCACGGCGCAAACGGCACAAATAAAACAAATGGAATTAATGCTTCAGCGCATCAAGTAATTACTTGCGGAAAGCTAAATCAGCCTTCTTCATTTCAGCAACTAATACTCGAACTGCATTTGGTCCCATGCCATGGAGCTCTTTAACTGCCGCAAGTGAAACCTTGCGCAAGTCTGCCAATTCAAACAAACCATCATCAATGAGTGCACGTCGCGCAGGTGCTGCTAAGCCGATTTCACGCCAAGCACCGTCTAAGGATTCATAACGATCTAGATCTGCAGTTCCGTTAGTAACAACAGATTGAGGTTGCTGTTTCTTTGCTTCACGACGGGCAGCAGCGGCGCGCTTTATTTCAGCGGCTTCCATTTTGATTTTGGCTGCAGATTTCTTTGCCATGTGTGAACTGTAACTTCCTGCTTATAGATGTGTGCGGGAGGCGGGACTTGAACCCGCACGTCCGAAGACACAGGTTCCTAAGACCTGCGTGTCTGCCATTTCACCACTCCCGCAAATCCT
>CAIJHZ010000171.1 GCA_903820565.1 uncultured Actinomycetes bacterium | reverse complement strand
GCATCTTCAGGTGTTGAGTACAGTTTTGCATCATGCTTTGCTTCGATGCCATCTTCTTCTCCACCAACAACACCAATTTCAATTTCAAGAATTGTTTGTGCTGCAACAGACATCGCTAACATTTCTTTGGCAATCTTCATGTTTTCAACCATGTCTACCGCTGAGCCATCCCACATGTGTGAGGTGAACAATGGCGACTTGCCTGACTTGATGCGTTCTGCACCAAATGCAAGAAGTGGGCGCATGAAGCCATCCAACTTTTCTACTGGGCAGTGATCTGTGTGAATTCCAATGTTAACTTTGTAATTCTTCGCAACGACATGTGCGAACTCTGCGAGCGCAACTGCGCCGTCAACCATGTTCTTAACTGTTGAACCAGATGCGTATTCCGCGCCGCCCCAAGAAAATTGAATGATTCCATCTGACTCTGCTTCGGCGAAACCACGAATAGCAGCTGTGATGGTCTGTGATGATGAAACGTTGATTGCTGGGTAAGCGAATGCGCCCTTTTTAGCGCGATCCAACATGTCCGCAAAAATTTCGGGGGTAGCAATTGGCATTCTGACTCCTAAGAACTCGTTGTAATTCTTTAGACTGAGCGCTTCGTTGAGTCGTCTAGAGGCTTACGGCCAATCCTCTCACCTTCGCCCATATGGCACAAAAAGACCCTCCGCAGGGGTTAGCGGAGGGTCTTTTTCCTATTCAGCTCACTGTTTTGAGAGCATGCGCCAGGAATTTAGCCAGGGCGGCCACCAGGAATGGGTTGCTGAGCAGTTTGATCAGTGCCAATACGAAGGATGTAAGCATTGTTTCTCCTTTCTTTGGGGCATCTTCAAGCCAAAGCGACCTGCAAAAATCCAACGCTGAATTCTCTGTTGATAACAGTGCCCAACAGGTAGCCTCTAGCGTTATGAGCCAAGAACACGAATCCCTAGAAAATCTGCTCAGCGAGGATCGCCGATTTCCTCCGACAGCCGAGTTTGCGGCACAGGCAAATGCAAAGCCAGAGTTGTATGACCAGGCTGAAAAAGATCGTTTGGCGTTCTGGGATGCTCAAGCACAACAACTGTCTTGGCATCAGCCCTGGGATAAAACCCTTGAATGGGAATCGCCGTATGCGAAATGGTTTGTTGGCGGAAAGATAAACGCATCAGTAAATGCATTAGATCGTCACGTTCAGGAAGGTCGCGGAGAACGCGTTGCATTTCATTTTGAAGGTGAACCTGGTGACACACAGACACTTACTTATGCACACCTACTGACCGAAGTTAAGAAAACTGCCAATGCCTTAATTGAACTGGGTGTTGTTGCGGGTGATCGTGTTGCAATTTATATGCCGATGATTCCCGAAGCTGCAATTGCCATGCTTGCGTGTGCACGTATTGGTGCGCCGCATTCAGTTGTGTTTGGCGGATTTTCTGCTGAAGCGTTGCTGTCTCGAATTCAAGATGCAGATGCAAAAATAGTTATCACTGCTGATGGTGGATTTAGGAAAGGCGCAGCATTTGCATTGAAGCCCGCTGTTGATGAAGCGCTTAAGGGCCAACATAATGTTAAGAAGGTTTTGGTTGTTCAACGCACCAAACAAGAGACTGATTGGAATTCAGCAACTGATGTGTGGTGGCATGAAATTGTTGGACGTCAATCAGCCGATCACACCGCTGAGTTTTTTGACTCTGAGCATCCCTTATTTATTTTGTACACATCTGGCACAACGGCAAAACCAAAAGGAATTTTCCATACAACAGGTGGCTATCTAACGCAGGCTGCCTACACCCACCGAGTTGTCTTTGATATTAAGCCTGAAACCGATGTTTATTGGTGTACTGCAGATGTGGGTTGGATTACCGGCCATAGCTACATTGTTTACGGCCCGTTAATAAATGGTGCAACCCAGGTTATGTACGAAGGAACTCCAGATACCCCACACAAGGGGCGCATATTTGAATTAATCGAAAAGTACGGCGTTACTATTTTGTACACCGCACCTACCTTGATTCGTACTTGGATGAAATGGGGCGATGAGTTTCCCAATAAGTACAACTTAAAGTCATTGCGCTTATTGGGTTCAGTTGGTGAACCAATTAATCCTGAAGCGTGGATGTGGTACCGCGACATTATCGGAGGAAATCGCTGCCCAATTGTTGATACCTGGTGGCAAACCGAAACTGGTGGAATCATGATTTCACCACTGCCAGGTGTAACTGCGACTAAGCCAGGTTCTGCAATGACTGCAATTCCTGGAATCAGTGCAGTAGTTGTTGATGACAATGGAAAAGCTGTTGCAAAAGGACATGGTGGATATTTAATTTTGGATAAGCCATGGCCCGGAATGTTGCGCGGTATTTGGGGCGAAGATGAACGGTATAAAGAAACTTATTGGTCACGATTTGAAGGAATCTACTTTGCTGGAGATGGTGCAAAGTTAGACAAAGATGGTGCCATCTGGTTGCTCGGTCGTGTTGATGATGTCATGAACGTTTCAGGTCACCGTATTTCTACAACAGAGGTTGAATCTGCACTTGTTTCACATGAATCTGTTGCCGAGGCGGCAGTTGTTGGTGCAAACGATGCAATGACAGGACAAGGAATTGTTGCATTTGTTATTTTGCGTGGCGGAATTGATCATGCAAAGGGAGAAATACTCATCACAGACTTGCGTAACCATGTTGCTAAGCAAATCGGTGCGATTGCAAAACCTCGCCAAATCTTGGTGGTTGCAGAACTTCCGAAGACTAGAAGTGGCAAAATCATGCGGCGATTGCTTAAAGATGTGGCTGAAAACCGCCAAGTCGGAGATGCAACAACTTTGGCTGATCCCAATGTTATGCGTTTAATATCAGATGGGTTGAATAGTTCCAAGGATGAGGACTAAAGCTTCACGCCAAGATATTTGCTTGTCAGTGTGATTAGTTCAATTTCATTCTTGAAGACACCAATCTTTTTGCCTGCAACCGTTCCATCGGCAGCAATAAACCAGGTGACTGGGACCCCTAATCCAAAGTACTTTCGTGAACGCCCATCTGGGTCATACAAATTGGGCCAAAGAATGCCGCTTCGTTCTACAAATCTGCGACCATCATCAAAGTTAGCTTCTTCAACATCCACGCCAACTAATGCGACCTTGCCTTTAGCTTTTTCATAAAAAGATCTGAGTATTGGAATTTCCTCTTTGCATGGTCCGCACCAAGATCCCCACACATTAACAACCATAGGTCCACGTAGTGCACCAAGTTGCGCGCCTTCACTTCGATCTAAGCATTTCATTGTCACGCCACCAGTAAAAGTCTTATCTTGTGAAATGGACTCACATGAAACTACTTCACCTTTTACATATGATGAGGATGGAGAACAAGCAGTCAGCAACAAAAGAGCAGCTGCGACTAAAACTCTTCTCATCTGAAATCCTTATCCGTTTTTACCAACAGTAACGCCTTCTCTTTATCCATCTCACCAATTCCAACACTTGGACAGATTTTTGCAACAGGACATGCTCCACAGGCAGGTTTGCGTGAATGACAGATTCGTCGTCCATGCCAAATCATTCGTTGTGAAAGATTTGTCCATTCGGCTTGTGGAATTAACTGCTGGACAACCATTTCGACTTTTACTGGATCGGTTTCTTTCGTCCAACCAAATCGCCTAGACAAACGTCCGAAGTGTGTATCTACAGTTATACCTGGTGTATCAAATGCATGCCCTAGAACAACATTGGCAGTTTTGCGCCCAACCCCTGGCAATGTAATTAATTCTTCTAATGTTTGCGGAACTTCTCCCCTAAAATCTTCGAGCAATTTTATATTTAACCCTTTTATATTTCGAGCCTTAGCGCGATAAAAACCAGAGGAATGAATCAGATCTTCAATTTCGTGCAGATCCGCTTTTGCATACGCTTTAGGGCTCTTATACTTCTTAAACAGCGCTGGCGTAACGGTGTTGACTCTCTTATCTGTGCACTGTGCGCTCAATACCGTTGCAATCAATAATTCAAGCGGGTTAGAAAAATCTAATTCACAGCGAATTTCTGGGTATGCCTTAGTCAGGATGCGGTAAACCGCTCTGGCTTCTTTGCGGGTTTCGCTATCGACGACCATGAGTAGTAAAGTACCCCTCGTGCCCATAAATGAAGAAGTTATTCGCAAAGCGCCTCTTTTTACTGCGCTAGACGATGCCGCTGCGGCTTCCTTGCTGGCAAATATGGTGTCGGTAAAAATCGCAAAGGGATCTGTCTTGTTTGCTGAAGGCGATGAAGGCGATCACCTGTATGTAATTGCTGAGGGCAAGTTAAAGCTTGGAACATCAAGTGGTGATGGTCGCGAAAATCTTCTATCAATTCTTGGACCCGGAGAAATGTTTGGTGAATTAAGTCTTTTTGATCCCGGCCCACGTACCTCATCAGCAACCGCTGTTACAGATGCTAAATTGTTAAGTCTTGGTCAGGACAAACTTCTTCCGTGGCTTGCCGAAAATCCAATGGTTTCGCTGCAGCTTCTTGCTCGCCTTGCACAACGCTTGCGCCGCACCAATGAAGCTGTTGGAGATCTTGTGTTCTCTGATGTTCCAGGACGCGTCGCGAAGGCTCTTATTGATCTTGGTGAGCGTTTTGGAAAGCAAACCGATGAAGGTTTATTTGTTCACCACGATCTGACTCAAGAAGAGTTAGCTCAATTAGTGGGCGCTTCACGCGAAACTGTAAATAAGGCACTTGCTGATTTTGCAGGACGAAATTGGTTAAAGCTAGATGGTCGCGCAGTTCTGATTACAGATTTCGAACGTTTATCAAAGCGCAGTAAATGACCGCTAGTCAGTAATTTCGACTGTTAGTTCAATTTCCACCGGAGAGTTAAGTGGAAGCTCTGCAATTCCAACGGCGCTGCGTGCATGCTTTGCACCATCGCCCCAGATTGCTATAAACAATTCAGATGCACCGTTGACTACGCCTGGATGACCGATAAAACCTGGCACACCATTTACATATCCAACTACGCGAACAATCTTTGTAATCTTGTTTACATCTGCAACTGTTTCAACAGCTGCAAGACAGTTGAGTGCACAAATCTGTGCAAGCTCTTTTGCACGCTCAGGAGTGATCTCTCCGTTAACTTTTCCAACGCCAGCCATTTCTCCGCCAGCAAGTGGAAGTTGTCCTGCAGTAAAAACTAAATTGCCTGTTCGAATCGCTGGAACATAAGCAGCTACTGGCTTTGCAGCTACTGGAAGTTCTAGCCCAAGTTCAGCTAACTTTGCACGGACATCTACTGTATTCACGCAAGTGCTCGCTTCATGTATGCAACAAGCTGCTCACCTGTTCCTGGTGCTGGAATAACTTGTACGAGCTCCCAACCATCTGAACCCCACGTATCAAGGATCGCCTTAGTTGCATGTTAAAGTAGTGGAACTGTTGCGTATTCATACTTAATCATTTGTTAAGACTCTCTTTCACTAGTGATGAAACGAGTGCTCCATCAGCCTTTCCTGCAATTTTCGCTTTAATCGCGCCCATTACCTTGCCCATATCAGCTGGGCCTGCAGCACCAGTAGATGCAATTGCATCAGCAATAATCTGCTTGATCTCATCTGCAGTTAACTGCGCAGGCAAATACTTAGCAATAACTTCGCCTTCAGATTTTTCTAGTGCAGCTTTTTCTGGATGGCCAGCACCTTCAAAAGCTTCAGCTGCTTCTCTGCGCTTCTTTGCCTCGCGAGACAACACAACAATTACTTCATCATCACTAAGAACGCGAGCTTCTTTACCGGCAACCTCTTCATTAGTGATTGCAGTTAGCACCATACGGATAGTGCTGGATGTGATCTCGTTGCGACCGCGAATCGCCTCTGTTAAGTCGGCACGTAGCGTTTCTTTGATTGTCATTTTGTTAACTCTACCGCCAATAGCTCGGCGATCTGGGCTGTATTTAAAGCAGCACCCTTGCGTAGGTTGTCTCCACACAAGAACAAATCAAGAGATTTCTTGTCATCTGGTGATCTGCGCACGCGACCTACCCATGTTGCATCAGTTCCGACTGCATCATTTGGTGTTGGAAACTTCTTGTTTTCTGGATCATCAAGCAAGGTAACTCCTGCAGCCTTGGCTAGAAGTTTTTGCGCTCCTTTTCGAGTTACCTCGTTCTTAAATGTTGCATGTACCGCGAGTGAATGTGTTGTTAGTACTGGAACACGAACACATGTTGCAGAAACCTTTAAACGTGGCATTCCTAGAATCTTGCGGGACTCATTTCGAACCTTGAGTTCTTCTGATGTGTAGCCATCTTCCTTTAGTGAACCTGCCCATGGCACAACGTTGAGTGCAAGGGGTGCAGGGAATACATCGTTCTTTGTTACAACAGTACGAACATCACTAGTTGCTTCGCCAAGGTTCTTGCCTGCTACTGCTGAAATCTGCTCGCGCAATGCATCAATGCCTGGTTGGCCAGCACCAGATGCGGCCTGGTATGAAGCAACAACAAGTTCTTTCAATTGATACTTCTTATTGAGTGCGCCCATTGCAACAATCATCGAGAGAGTCGTGCAATTTGGATTTGAAATAATTCCCTTTGGACGCTTCTTCGTATCTTTTGGATTGACTTCAGGAACAACCAATGGAACTTTTGGATCCATCCGAAATGCACCAGAGTTATCAACTACGATTGCACCACGCGAAACAGCAATAGGTGCCCACTCGGCAGAAACTTCATCTGGAACATCAAACATTGCAACATCGATGCCATCAAAAGCTTCAGGTGAAAGAGCTACAACTGTTAACTCTTCCCCGCGGCACATTAACTTCTTACCTGCACTGCGTGCAGAGGCGATTAAACGAATCTCGCCCCACACATCTTTGCGCTCAGACAAAATGCTGAGCATCACTGTGCCGACTGCGCCAGTTGCACCGACAACTGCCAATGTTGGCTTCTTTGCGCCTTTTTTAAGTTTTTTACTCATCGCCCAGTGCCTCCGTAAACAACAGCTTCGCTTTGATCTGCATCGAGTTCAAATGCTGTGTGGGCGGCCTTTGCACCGCGCTCTACATCAGTCTCACGACAGATTATAGAAATACGAATTTCAGAGGTTGAAATCATTTCGATATTAACGCCTGCATCAGATAAAGCGCCGAAGAATGTTGCCGTCACTCCTGGGTGTGAGCGCATACCAGCGCCAACTAATGACAATTTACCGATTTGATCATCATATTGAATTGAGGCAAAACCAACTTCACCTTGTAGTTTTTGCAAAATAGCAGTTGCTGCGGCACCTTCGGCCTTGGGTAATGTGAATGAAATATCTGTCAATCCTGTTGCAGCAGCAGAAACGTTTTGCACGATCATGTCGATGTTGATGTCGGCATCTGCGATTGCCTGGAAGATGCGTGCAGCAACACCAGTGCGGTCAGGTACTCCGACAATCGTTATCTTTGCTTCAGACTTATCGTGTGCGATTCCTGAGATGATTGCTTGTTCCATGCTGCCTCCTTCTGGGTGATCTTTGACCACCCATGTTCCTTCATTTGTTGTAAAAGATGAACGTACGTGAATTGGTAAGTTGTAACGACGCGCGTATTCCACGCAACGCAAGTGCAAAACCTTGGCACCGCTAGCTGCGAGTTCTAGCATTTCATCATAAGTAACAGTTTTTAACTTTCGAGCACTTGGAACAACGCGTGGGTCAGCGCTAAAGACTCCATCGACATCTGTGTAAATCTCGCAAACATCTGCATCTAGCGCTGCTGCCAATGCAACCGCTGTTGTATCGCTACCACCGCGACCCAAAGTTGTTACATCTTTTGTATCTTGCGAAATTCCCTGGAAGCCTGCAACGATTGCAATTGCGCCACCATCTAACGCTTCTTTAATTCGGCCAGGCGTTACATCAATAATGCGAGCGCGACCATGTGCAGATGTTGTAATCACACCAGCTTGGCTGCCGGTAAATGAAAGAGCTTCGTGACCTAAATTGTTAATTGCCATAGCAAGCAGCGCCATTGAAATTCGCTCACCGGCTGTTAGTAACATATCTAATTCGCGGCCTTGAGGAATAGGAGTGATTTGTTCTGCAAGATCAATCAATTCATCTGTTGTATCGCCCATGGCTGAAACCACGACAACAACCTGATTGCCGTCCCGCTTTGCCGCCACAATTCTGTTGGCTACGCGCTTGAGCCCTGCGGCATCAGCTACCGAAGAGCCACCGTATTTCTGAACAATTAGTCCCATGGCTCAATCATGAAGCACAGATTTGTTTGGGGCTACCCGATTTCCTGTATTTCTCAAATAATGAGACACGGAACATCTCAATTAATGAGATTAAACATCCCTACGGCCCTCAAAGGCGCGACCAAGGGTAACTTCATCGGCATATTCCAAATCTCCACCCACTGGCAAGCCACTAGCTAAACGAGAAACCTTTATATCCATCGGCTTAATAAGCCGGGATAAATAAGTAGCTGTTGCTTCACCTTCGAGGTTGGGATCAGTCGCCAAAATAACTTCAATGATTCCGGCATCTGCCAAACGAATCATTAATTCACGAATTCGAAGTTGTTCTGGACCAATGCCATCAATCGGGCTAATTGCTCCCCCAAGTACATGGTACTTACCGCGGAATTCACGAGTGCGTTCGATTGCAATGACATCTTTGCTTTCTTCAACAACGCAAATTGTGGTGTTGTCACGGCGAGGATCACGACAGATGCGACACTCCTCTTCTTCTGAAACGTTTCCGCATACAACGCAAAACTTAACACGCTCTTTTACAACGCGAATTGAATCAACAAGTGCTGAGGCAACTTCGGAATCAGATTGCAAAATGTGAAAAGCAATTCGTTGCGCGCTCTTTGGGCCGATTCCCGGCAGGCGACCTAACGCATCAATTAAATCTTGAATTGCACCTTCATACATTCCTGACATCTATTACTTACCCTCAACAATTTTTGCGCCAAGTTCTTTTGCCAAAAGCGCCGCACCTGACAAAAGCACAGCATCACCTGGTGCTTCAGATGTTCTAGTCTCACGAGCCGCCGGCGTATTGGTGTCAATTGAAGGATCAACAACAACTGCAATCTTGCGATCCAAACCCACCACATCAATAAATGCGTTGCGGAGAATCACGTCAGATTCCGAACGTTCGAAACTTTCCTTCGCACCTGCGTTAACAATGCCAATCGTGATTGCACTTTCATCAACACTAAGCACCTGCGCGCTTGCTGAAAGCAGCGACCAAGTCAGCCTACGACGCTTCTTTACATCTTCAATAACATCTGGCCATGCTCGTCTAAGTGCCGCAATATCAAAGTTACCCGGAACCTTTGGTGTGGTGACCGGGGCGGAGTCTTTTGTAGGAGTGGTCGTCTTTACTTCCTCAGCCTTAGAAAGAGTGACATCAGAAACCGAATGAGCAGAGTTTGTACTTTCTTTTAACTCTGCGGTTCGTGTTTCTGAAGAACGACTGGATGTCGTGAGAGGAGCAATGTTTTCTGCTCTTTCCAAACGTTCAATCCTCGACAGCATTCCAGCCTCAGTGTTATCACCAATAGGCAACAAAATACGCCCACAGATGAGTTCCAGGATTAAGCGCGGTGCAGTAGCCCCACGCATTTGGGTCAAACCCTCTGCTGCAATGTCTGCAGCTCTTGAAAGATTTGCAGTTCCAATTCTGTTTGCCTGATTACGCATGCGTTCCATCTGATCATCTGGCATATCTCGCAAAATTGAATTGGATGTTGAATCTTTAAGCGCGTCAACAATCATTAAGTCGCGGATGCGTTCCAACATGTCACTAGTAAATCTGCGGGGATCATGTCCGGATTCGATGACTCGATCAATTGTCTTAAACAAGGTTGCCCCGTCATGGGCAGCAATCGCATCGATTGCATCATCTAACAATGCACCATCTGTAAACCCAAGTAATTGGATTGCGATCTCATAGCTAACGCCATCTTTGCCAGCACCAGCTAATAACTGACCCAATACTGAAAGTGCGTCACGAACAGAGCCGCCGGAAGCGCGTACTACAAGTGGAATTACACCCTTATCGACCTTTACGCCTTCAGAGTTACAAACCTTTTCTAGGTGTGCAGCCAGTGTTCCTGGTGGGACTAAACGGAATGGATAGTGGTGCGTACGAGAACGAATAGTTGCAATTAACTTATCTGGTTCAGTTGTAGCAAATATAAAAATTACATGTGCTGGCGGCTCTTCAACAACCTTAAGCAAGGCATTTGCTGCGCCTGGTCCAAGCTGATGTGCTTCGTCAATAATGTAAATCTTGTAGCGGCTTTGTACTGGAGCAAAAAATGCCTTGTCGCGTAGATCGCGTGCATCATCTACTAAACCGTGGGTCGCAGCATCTAGTTCGATGACATCTAATGAGCCTGGGCCGTTCGCGACTAAATCTTTACATGATTGACAATCACCACACGGATTTGGTGTGGGACCCTTTTCGCAGTTAAGCGAGCGCGCCATGATTCGTGCGCTAGAAGTTTTTCCGCAACCACGAGGACCACTAAATAAATATGCGTGGTGTGTGCGACCTGATTCCAAAGCATTGGAAAGTGGAACAGTTACATGTTCTTGTCCGATGACATCTGCAAAAACAGAGGGACGATATTTACGATACAAAGCTAATGACATCGTCCTGCTCCTCTACTGTTCGTCGCCTTGCCCAATTTAATAGGACCCCTCGCACACCCGCCAGAGCGGACCTACCCTTGCTGCATTCCTGCCCTGGGGGAGTTCAGTACGGTAACGCCGTACGAGGGATCTGGCGTAATCATAG
>CAIJHZ010000170.1 GCA_903820565.1 uncultured Actinomycetes bacterium | reverse complement strand
GCTTCTTCGAATGTTAATCCGTTTGATACCTCAACAATTAACTGTGTTGGTGAATCAATGCCCTTAAGTGCAACTAAGCACTCCATAGTTATGTAGCCAAGTGTGTAGACGTAGCCAAACATCTCATTGTTGTATTTGCCAGGCATCAAAGATGCGTAAAAGCGTTCAATATCAACCGGCTCGAAACTTTTTAGTTCTTGATTAGGAGATGTATTTAGCCATTGAAGTCGATTTACTTGATAATCAAAGAGTGTCTTGGCAGCCCCAGTGTTTCCAACGATATGTGCATGACCTTCAATAAACCATCGTGGTAAATAATTAAAATTCTGATCATCTTTTTGCTTACCGATGAACTGCATAGCTTGGGCGATGTGGGTGTATTCATGAATTTCTAGCGCGCCGTTAGTGTGATAGGTATCTGTTTGACCACCAGGTTCATTGACTCCGTATTGAGAAAATCCAATAGTGCTTGTAAATTTTCCGGCACTCGCACCGTTACATCGTTGTACCGTGCCGCATGATCCTTCGATTTGCCCGGCAAGGTTAGACATGTTTAATTCGGCAAACTTTGCCTTCGCCCAATCTTTATCCTGAAAACGGTAATACACAGCATAGAAACTTTGTGGTTGTGCAAACCCTGAAAAAATCCTTGTGGCATCTTCAAAAATTCCTTTTACGTTTGGGTTAGGAATTGTTGTATTTGGCCCTACGAAAATATCTTGCCTAACCGCAACCGCTTCAGACTTCTTTATTTTCTCATTTGTAGAAGTCCACGCAGCAATTGCTATGCCTTGTGAGTTTCCGTATAGCTCCGCAAATGTTTTTGGGATGATTACTGGAGGCGTGGTTGGTGTAGGTGTTGGTAGAGGAGTCGGAGTTAATGTTGGGGTTGGTTCTGGCTCAACCGGTGGCTTTGCACAACCAGTAGTTACTGTTGCAGAACAAACTGTTGGTGTTGGAGTGGGAGTAACCATTGGGGTTGGGGTGGGCTTAGCAACAGTTACACCCTTATTCCACACAAGCTTCTTACCACTCTTTACACATGTGTATTTCTTGCCAGAGTAAGTAGAAGTCGCTCCTAATTTTGAGCAAGTTGCACCAGCTTTAACCGCAGCGACTGCTTGCATGGGAACAAGCACCATGGCCATTGCGATCATAACTCCGAACAACTTCTTCATTAGGCAAGAGTAAGTTAAATCCTGCAACTTGTTAAGGGTTAAATGGTCAGAACTATGAATTAACTCTTTGGAAAACCAACCGTTCCACGAATCTCTTCAAACATCGAATAAAAATCAACTAATTCGATCCCTGTTCCTTGTTTGAATGCAAGATCAAAGCTCTTTCCTTGGCCAAGTGCGGCATAGACATTAAGCATCTTTTCCATCCCGACCTGTGAAACTAAAAATTCAGTTGCTGCAAAGCCGATTGCGTAAGGGTCGATAACGCCGTCATTGGCTCTGATTTCGCTCAAGTTAGAGGTGCGATTTATTGGATTTCCATTTTTGTATCGATTGGTCATTGATGGGCGCCCAAGTGTTAAGTAATCAGCAAAACCAAGTACTCCTGCGGTTTCCTGTCCGACAAACATTGCAGGGCCCTCCCAATACCAGTTAGGTACTTTGCTTCCAGCGGCATCTGCACCATTTCCGTTAGCAAGAATTCCCTGAATAGCATGGAAAAATTCGTGACCAGGAGTTTGGGCCAAGCCTGCTTTGTCATTGACCATCGAATTATTTTTCAGAATAACTGAATAATTCCAAAGATTTGAATCTGCTCCTCCACATGCTGGCGCTCCTCCGCAGAAGCCCTCTGCTTGTCCTTTGGCCTTATTGGCTGGGAATCCAGCAGAAAGATAAGTCGCTTCTAACCATGTTTTATCTATCGCGATGATGCTGGCAAATGTTGATGGGAGTTTTGGATATGCAAAACGGCGAGCAACGTATGTCGCACCCTCCTTTACCCATGTGGTGAGAGTTTCATCGACACCTGTTTGAGAATAAAACTTGATCTCTTGCTCTGAGTTACGAACTACTGATGTGTAGCTCTTAAAGTTATCAGTTGATTTCTTGATGACTTCATCTACTGATGTTGGTTTAGTCAGATCGTACTTTTCCCACAGAGAATTGAAGGTTTTTGTCGGCGTTGGAGTGGGCGTAGCAGTAACCGTTGGAGTTGGTGTAGGCGTAGGTGTCGCTGTAACTGTTGGAGTTGGTGAGGGCGTTGGTGCAACAACTACCTTCACTCCCTTATTCCACACGAGTTTTTTGCCACTCTTAACGCAGGTGTACTTGATTCCTTGAACCGTTGACGTGGTTCCGGCCTTCGTGCAGGTAGCACCAGCCTTTACCGCAGCAGATGCCTGAATGGGCAAAGAAACAAGGATAAGGACCGTCAAGGCGGCTAGGGCTTTACGCATTTGGAAAGCGTAACTAACAAGCTAGAAAAAGTACTTCTGAATTTGGTTAATTTTGGACTAATTGAGCGCACATAGTGCGAAAAGCCTTCGTATGGTCATCCACATCAGCTGCCGTTGTATCCGGACACATCAGCGCCATGTTGTGAAACGGGGTAATCAAGAACCCATCATTCAACATACGCAGGTGAATGTATTGCTCTAATTCAAAGTCGCCGGCGTTATTGGCATCTGCGCCAGTTACTGGTGCAACTCTGCCAAAGATGTATTCACCGCGAGCACCTAAACGATTACAGCTCCATGACAAATCAAACTCCTTGATTGCAGCATCCACGCCATCTGACCAACGATTTCCAAGATCAATCATGCGATCAAAGTTTTCTTGCGTCAAAACCTGTGTCAGTGTTGCTCGCATAGCAGTCAATGACAAAGCATTTCCTGCCAATGTTCCACCGATGCCACCTGTATCAATAATTTCTAGTTCAATCATGGACTTGATCTTGTCTGCGATCACTTGGGTCATGCCAAAGGTGCCGGTCGGAATACCCCCACCTATTGCTTT
>CAIJHZ010000169.1 GCA_903820565.1 uncultured Actinomycetes bacterium | reverse complement strand
TGATCTACTGCGAGATCAAGGTCGACACTTCTTTGCAGCAGGTCAGTATGAAAACTCCATAGCGTGCCATCAAGAAGCCATTGCAATGACAGAGATGTTCTTGCGAGAGGAATCCTATGGAATTGATTACTTCAATATCGGGATGGGCTTATACGAGCTAGGCCGATATGAAGAGGCTAGAGATGCTTACCGAAAGTCTCGGTCAGCGTTTAAATCACATGATGAAATCGAAAGTATCGTCGATTGTGATTACCGGTTAACTGAAGTTCATCTAGAGCTAAAGGATCCGGTCAACATCATCCATCACGGGCAAAAAGCGTTGGATTTCTTTACAGTCTTGGGTGATGACCGCAAAGTCTGGACATTGAAATACTTTCTAGGAATCGCACACAGACTTCTAGGAGATTTAGAAACGGCCAGCCGGCACTATGACGAAGCTAGAAACCTAGCCGTTGCCATGGGATGGAAGGAGTGGGAGTTTCTAATCAAGGTGGACACAGCAATTGCTGATTTGTATGAAACAAATGGAATGCCTGAGCACGCAGCAGAGATTCTTAGGCGAGTTAAAACCGTCCAAGAGTTAGCAGAAAAGGATGTGTGTGATGAAGCCGCATAAGGATGAAGGTTCAACTCCTGCAGGTGTCCCCCACCTGCAGGAGGTTGGTTACACAGTGACCTACGAGGATGTGCTTGTCACAGCTGAGTACTTGAAGCAGTTAAAAGCTGAGATAAAGGCAGCTGATGTTCGTGCCAAGTACGGGCTCTTTAGAACCAGTTTGTTCTATGGCAACTTACGCCGTTGGCAGAGGCAAGGTTGGCACTGCGAATACGAAAGTGGCCCTGGCACCACCCACTGCACATGTGGACTGGTACTTAATGAAAACGGAACAGCCGATCAAGAGTTAGCAGTAGTCATCTCAAAGAACGTTCAGCAAAAACTAGATGGCATCGAGCTAGAACAGATCCATCTAGTCAGGGGTCATAACTCACTGCCATCACTGAAAGGTGAAACGGTGGCCTTAATTATTGACTTCATCTATAAAGAAGACATCATCGAGTACTTGTGGACAGCTATTTGCCAGCAATGCGGTGATTATGAAGTTGAAGTGAAAAACGCAGATGCTAAGTCATTTGTAAAGACCCACAACAGAATCTGTGGTCCAGTGATATTTAACAAGAAAGGAGAGTGAGAAATGGGAAACGCAGCCAATCAACAGTGCCCGATCTGTCGCAGCACCGATATAGATCAGAAGTATGTGACAACCGAGCCGTTTTATCAATGCAATAAGTGTGGCGAAAGATTTAAGTGATGATTAGAGAGGGCGGTAGATAGATCATGGGTGTTTGGGACATGATGTATTTGATGCAGCAGTACAAGAAGGCTTTAGGGCAAGCTGACAATCCGGCCTTTAGCGATAAAACGCGAGCTGAATTCGCAGACAAGGCCGAAGTTATTCGTCTGCAAATGATTCACTACTTAGAGCGGGTGGAAAATAGGGAACGCCTGCAAAAGATTGAAAATGGAGATGATCTCCTTACTCGGAGATCGTCTCCTCAATCCCCTTAATTCGCTCTAACCGCTCATTAGCCTCTTCTTCGCGGCCCAGGGCAACAAGAGCCTTTGCAAGCTCTTTATTGGCACCAACAATATCTTCCCAATCTTTATCATCATCTAAAGTGAGAATTTCGATTGCTCGAGTTAATTGCTTTTCTGCTTCAACATATTCTTCGCAGATTAGGAACGCTCCCCCAAGACGATATCTGGCATAGCCCTCCATGCGAAGGTTCTCAGCAACCTTGCTGTAGTTGAAGTAATGCTGTGCATAAAACTTTGCCTCTGGCCCATTCCCCAATGTGAAATAGGCCTCCGATAAATAGTTATCGCACCAATTTACATGCTCAGGGTTCTTTGCTTCTTTGAACAGTTTGCGAGCGCTTAAGTATGTATTTACTGCCTCTTCATGCCTATCAAGTTTTTCAAGAACCATTCCAATGTTTAATTGATCCATGCCCATAGAAAAAGGAGTTGCATCGATGTCAATCAACTTAGTTGCAGCGATGTGGCCATCTAATGACTTTTGCCATTCATCAACTTCATACCAAGCACGAGCAGCAGCTCTTGTGGCCCAGATCTGTCCTTCATGGTCTTCATCGATGTAACAAAGACCTGCTAAGTGCTCGAAAGATCCAGCAGCATCTTCATAGCGCTTGAGGTGTTCATAGCAGTGACTCATTCCCTTATAGAGGTGAATGAGTTCTTTCAAGTAGACATCAGCACCACCTAGTTTGTAATAGATACCTATTGAGGTATCAACCAGGTGAAGACATTCTGCGTAGTTGTCTTTGTTATATGCAATGTGGCTGAGTTCATCTAATACTTCAGCTCGTTCTCGACCTTCGGTCGTGCTCATACGATCCCAGAGTTCTTGCTCTTGGGCTTTGTGCTCGTTGTTCTCGGCGCTCACCGGATCCTTTCCTATAGACACTGGTGCTTCTGACTGGTGGAGAAGTTACTGACCGTCACTGACAAATCTGCTCTGAGGCCTAGGGGTCAGCATTGGGCAGTTTTAGGGGGAAGCGGAGAGTAACACATCTTTCGAACAGGTGTTCGGGTGAGGCTGACCAGCATCACTGGTTTAGGCCACCCTGCCTCAGCCGCAAGTGACCAGTCTTGGGCTAGGACTTGTCAGTCGGAGCATAAAGAATGGCCCTATGAGCGCAAAGGTCTATCCGGCAAAACCTACCTTCCGCAGCCGGTCCGAGCGAGACTTTTTCAATGCACTTCTACCCCAGCTTGGCGAAGAGGATGTTGTCTTTGCAAATCTGGAGCTAACTAACGATGTTGAAGGCGACATCGAAATCGACTTCGCAGTTTTACTCAAAGATTT
>CAIJHZ010000168.1 GCA_903820565.1 uncultured Actinomycetes bacterium | reverse complement strand
GGCTGCGCGCCAGGGCGTGCGCCTCGCTGTTGGCGCCATAGCCCTCCAGCCCCCCCGGGAAGCATGCGTCCGTGCCATCCGTCAGCACCTTGCCAGAGATGGGGCTCTTGGCTGGGAAGTCTGCGCTCACCTCCACCAGGTTCAGCTCATAGCCAGCCACCACGCCAGCCAGCAGGGCTTGAATAGTATTTCCCTGAACATATTTGTCGTATTGAGCCGTGACCCACGATTTATCGGCCAAGTTTGGAGCACCAGCAAGTTTTAATACTGCCGCTTTAATTTCAGCTGCACTATTAGGCATTGGAACATTTACTTTTTGAGAATTAACTTCATCAATATATGCAGGTTGTGCCATAGGGCGGTTATAAACCGGACCTTCGTGAGCCACAGTGCGTGGTGGAACATTGACAATAACTTCGCCATTCCATGTAATTTCAAGTCGATCACCATCAGTGACTTCACCAATAACAGTTACTGTCACATCCCACTTCTTACAGATCTCTAAAAAGCGCTCAATCTTGCTTGGTTCAACAATTGCGCACATACGCTCTTGAGATTCTGACATCAAGATTTCTTCAGGCGAAAGCGATGGATCGCGAAGCGGAACTTTATCCAGGGCTACCTTCATGCCGCCGCTACCACCAGAAGCGAGCTCACTTGTTGCACACGATAAGCCAGCCCCGCCAAGGTCTTGAATGCCCACAACGAGATCTTCCGCAAAAATTTCCAGCGAACATTCGATTAAAACTTTTTCAACAAAAGGATCGCCTACCTGAACACTTGGACGCTTTGTAGATCCGCCAGAACCAAATGTTTCAGATGCTAGAACTGATACTCCACCAATTCCATCACCACCGGTTTTAGCACCGTATAAAACTACAAGATTTCCAGCACCTGCAGCTTTTGCTAACTTAATATCACTGTGCTTCATTACACCAACGCATAAAGCATTTACTAGTGGATTGCCAATATAGGTTTCATCAAAAACAACTTCGCCACCAATATTTGGTAAACCAAGACAGTTTCCATATCCGCCAACTCCAGCAACAATTCCTGGCAGTACGCGCCTTGTGTCTGGTGCATCAGCTGGTCCGAATCGCAAAGGATCCATGACTGCAATTGGTCGAGCGCCCATCGTCAAAATATCTCTCACGATTCCGCCAACACCTGTAGCTGCGCCTTGATATGGCTCGATAAAAGAAGGGTGGTTGTGCGATTCAATTTTGAAAGTTACGGCATAACCTTGACCAACATCTACAACTCCTGCATTTTCACCAATACCAACTAGCAATGCATCAGACTTTGGTGCTTTATCACCAAACTGCTTTAAATGTACCTTTGATGATTTATAGGAGCAGTGTTCAGACCACATCACTGAATACATAGCTAATTCGGATGAAGTTGGGCGTCGACCTAAGATTTCTTTAATGCGTGCATACTCATCGGGCTTTAGGCCGAGTTCGGCAAAGGGCTGTACATTTTCTGGAGTTAATTGCGCAATTGCAACGGTATCAAGAGACATTACTTCACCATCGCATTTAATATCGATGTAAAGAAGCCAAGGCCTTGTGCAGATGGGCCAGTAAGTTCATTAATCGCATGCTCAGGGTGTGGCATCAG
>CAIJHZ010000167.1 GCA_903820565.1 uncultured Actinomycetes bacterium | reverse complement strand
TCATGCAAACTTTAGACACTGTGCGATCTCAGATTGGGTTGCGATATCCCTTTGAGAAATAAGTTTTAGCGAAGATTAGATTCTTGCTAGATCTGCTACGCCAACAAGACCTGCATCGTTACCAAGCTCCGCAGCAATCAGGGTTGGATATGGGTGTTTGCCCGCAAACGGCATTGTTCGCTCAAGGGATTCACGAGTTGGTTTCAATAAAATTTCTCCTGCATCAATAACTCCCCCGCCAATAACAACATAAGAGGGATCCAATAAGACTGACAAAGAAGCAATTCCAGCGCCAAGCCATTGGCCTGTTGTATTAAAAGCAGCAAGTGCTACAGGGTCACCTTCACGTGCCGCCTCTGTAATTGCTTGTCCTGTTAATCCTGCAATAGTTCCATCTCCGCGAGACAAAAGATTGCGTGCGATCTCAGGGCTTGCGCTTATTGCTTCCCGCGCATGTCTCAAAAGAGCATTCCCAGATGCATATTGTTCAAAGCAGCCACGCGCACCACAGCCACACAAGTGCCCATCCGGAACAACACGTAGGTGACCAAACTCTGCAGCTGTGCCAAAGGCTCCACGGTATAGCTCACCGTTAACAACAATGCCGCCGCCAATACCAGTGCCAACAGTCAGCATCAACATATGATTTTGATTGCGACCTGCACCAAACTTTGCTTCTCCCCATGCTGCTGCATTTGCATCATTTTCTATAACTACAGGCAGCCCAATCAATGCAGTGAGTTCAGAATCTAAGTTGACGCCATTCCAGTCGGCAATGTTGGGTGTTGCAAGCATTGTTTTACGATCAGATGAAACAAACCCCGCTGCAGATACTCCGATTGAAGATACTTCATATTGCGCCATGAGTTCTAACGCGGTATCTGCAATTGTCTGAGTTAAAGCACGCCCACCTTGGCGAGGAGTGTCTTTGCGCGCAGTTGCATGGATTTTTCCACTTTCATCAACAACGCCACCCAGAACCTTTGTTCCACCTACATCGATACCAATCGTGTACGACATAAAACTATCCCTCTAGATGAATTTTGAGTTGCGATAACGCAGCATCAATCGTTGACTTCTCAGCTTTCTGTCGCATCATCGCAGGTATAGGCATCGACAGTGAGACTTCGAGTTCGTAGGTCACTTCGGTTGTATCTTCATCAATACTTTTGATGGAATAAATCCCATCCATGCCTGTTAGGAGATCGGCTTCATCGAGAGAAAAACTCAACTTGTTGGGCGCTTCGCTCCAGTCGTAATCCAAAGTGAGTCGATCTTTCATCATGCCTGCATCGATGGTCATCTTCACTGTAATAATTCGGCCTTGATCATCGTGGCTAATCGCTTCGGCTGATTTAATCTGGTTCGACCATTCGGGGTACTTGTCTAAGGCAAAGAGCGCCTTCTGGACCTCGGCGAGTGGGGCGTCAATAGTAATAGTTGAAGTGCTGAATTGGCTCATGGCGCAAAGGTTACCCTCTTTACCTTTCCTCTTCCCTCACGCTAGCGTTGTCCCATGAATGAAATAACTATCCCTCCGCTAGTTCCGGCCGCAACAGCAGGAAATCTCACTAATCTCATCGCAGAGCGCGCCTGGTTTGAACCAGAGCGCATCATGATGTCCCGCCCACTGGGTGAAGGCTGGCAACCTGTAACCGCACGCGAAGTTGATGAAGAGGTTCGTGCTACCGCCAAAGGATTAATAGCTGCCGGAGTTCAAATTGGCGACCGCGTCGCAATAATGGCGCGTACGCGTTATGAATGGACGATTTTAGATTTTGCCACTTGGTATGCCGGCGCTGTTGTCGTGCCAATCTATGACACCTCCTCTGCAGAGCAAATCGATTGGATTCTCAATGACTCTCATTCTGTTGGAGTTATCGTTGAAACACCGGCGCTTCGTGATCTAGTACAAACTGTTTTGCCATCACACACACGACATGTGTGGACGATGACGGATGATGTATTAGCAATTTTGCGCGAAGCAGGTAAGCACATCGGTGATGATGAAATCGATCGTCGCCGCAATGCTGTAACTCCCTCCTCTCTTGCAACATTGATCTATACCTCAGGCACGACTGGAAAGCCGAAGGGAGTTCAATTAACTCACGGAAATTTCCTTTCAGAGACTGGAAACGTTGCACAAGGTGCAAGTGAACTATTTCTAAAGCCCGGTGGATCAACGCTCCTATTTCTTCCAGTAGCTCACGTATTCGGTCGTATGGTTCAAATTGGTGCAATTGCATCTGGACTCCACATGGCGCATTGCAGCGACCCTGCAACTCGTTTACCTATGGATTTAGCCTCATTTAAGCCAACATTCGTTTTGGCAGTTCCTCGTATCTTTGAAAAGATCTACAACGGCGCGGAAGCTCGTGCTGAAGCGGCTGGCAAAGGAAAGATTTTCAAAAAAGCTGCAGATGCTGCAATCGCATACTCTGAAAGCTTAGATAAGAAATCAATCTCTCCACTTCTTAAATTTAAGCATGCAATCTTTGACAAGCTTGTCTACAGCAAGCTTCGTGCAGGTATGGGCGGAAATGTGGAAGCAGCAATTTCAGGTGGAGCTCCACTTGGTGCCCGCCTTGGACACTTCTATCGCGGTGCAGGCGTCACAATTCTTGAAGGGTATGGCTTAACCGAAACAACAGCCGGCGCGACCCTTAACTTATACGGCGCACACCGCGTCGGTTCTGTTGGTAAGCCAATACCAGGAACTTCAGTAAAGATTGCAGAAGATGGAGAAGTTCTTCTTCGTGGTCCAATCGTTATGCAGGGATACTGGCAAAACGATGCAGCTAATACCGAAGTTTTTGATGGTGAGCGTTGGTTCAAGACTGGTGACCTTGGAAAACTTGATGATGATGGGTTCCTATACATCGTTGGGCGTAAAAAGGAAATAATTGTGACAGCTGGTGGAAAAAATGTAGCGCCAGCGGTACTAGAAGATCGTTTACGTTCTCATCCACTAATTAGCCAGTGCATGGTTGTCGGTGATAACCAACCATTTATCGCAGCGCTTGTAACTATCGATCAAGATGCACTTAAAGCTTGGGTTGCTAGCCACAAAAAGGATGGGGCTTCGATCAACGATTTAATCAATGATCCTGATTTGATTGCCGTTGTCCAAACAGCTGTTGATGAAGCCAACAAGGCTGTCAGTAAAGCTGAATCAATTCGCAAGTTCACAATTCTTCCGGTGGACTTCACAATTACAGGCGGACATTTGACCGCGAAACTTTCTGTGAAGCGTCACGTAGTTGCGAAGGAGTTTGCGCAAGAAATTGATGCACTATTTTCTAAATGAACGATAGGCGGGTAGTACTCGCTCAAGAACTTCATGATGGAATCGCCCAGGACCTAGTAGGCCTGGGCTTTTCCATTGATTCACTCATTGCCTCAAGCAATGATCTACAAGTAAAAGATTCACTCCGTCAGCTCCGATTTTCCATAACTGAGTTGATCAACACAGTAAGACTCGAAATTCATAACCTTAGATCCGCCGCTGACTTAATCCCTGACACCGAGCACAAGGATCTTACCTACGAACTCATGCGTGTGATATCTGAAATTCTTCGTAATGTTTCAGAACATGCTCATGCTTCCCACCTCTCCATCCAGATTTCGGACAACGGAATTGGAGGCGCTGTGAGCAAAGAAGGTAGCTTCGGTCTAATTGGCATACAGGAGCGAATAGCCAAGCTCAATGGGGAAACCCGTATTGACTCAAGTGAACAAGGAACAAGAATTGTGATTGAGATACCGATAGGAAGTTAACAATGAAAGTATTAATCGTTGATGACCATGCCGTTGTTCGCCACGGATTGAAATCTGCGATTGAGTCACATGGTTATGAAGTTGTTGCCGAAGCAGGATCAATCAATGAAGCTCAAGCATTCATGGCTCAAACCAACCCAGATGCACTTGTTGTAGATATAAATCTGCCGGATGGATCAGGATTTGATTTGGTGGCGTGGTCTCGAAAGATTTCGCCACTAACTGCAATTGTGGTGCTTACGCTCAATGAGGGCGCGGATTATGTTTGGGCGGCAAAGAACGCAGGTGCCAATGCGTTCATTGTTAAAAACGCACCTCTGTCTGATTTAATCGCGGCACTTGATTTTGCGATATCCAGCCCGACATCATTTAGTAGTAAACATACTTATCCTGCACGGATTGATTCTGGGCTTAGCGCCCGAGAAATTGATGTTCTGCAATCAATCAACCTTGGTTTGAGTAACACTGCAATCGCCTCGAATCTATTCATTTCGATCCCGACTGTGAAGACACATGTTTCTTCTATTTTGCGAAAATTGGATGCAGATAACCGTGTTCAGGCTCTAACTATCGCTCGTGAGCGCGGGCTACTTGTTTAAAAGGCTCTCAAAATCCTTAGACCAGATTTCCCAACGCCAATTATTAATAATCCACTGACGCCCGATTGCGCCCATCCTTTGGGAATTCTCGAGGTCTGTTAGAAGTTGAACTGCAGCAGATGCAATCTGATCTCTATCTGTACCGTCAACAACCAAGCCAGTTTCATTCTGCACAACAGCATCAGGTGCGCCGCCCGAATTTCCTGCAAGAACTGGTAATCCGCAAGCGCTAGCTTCAAGATAAACAATTCCGAGACCTTCTACTTCTAGCCCCATCAATCGTGAACGGCTGGGCATTGCAAAAATATCTCCAGCACAAAAGTACATCGGCAGTTCTTTGTAATGAACTCTTCCTATAAAAGTCACAGCCGCTTCTACTCCGTGCTTTGTGACTAATTTTTGGAGGTGATCACGGTAAGGGCCTTCACCAACCAACAACAAGTGGGCATTCGGAATACTGCTTAGAATTTCAGGCATTGCTTCTATCAAATTATCCTGTCCCTTGCGGTGAACCAAACGGCCGACAGAGACAATTACTTTTTTATCTGCCAAGCCCAAAGAGTTTCGTAGCGCTGCCGCATCAGTCGGAACAAAGTGATCGATATCGATTCCCGGTGCAATTTTTATCATTGAGCGCTGTGCCGGTGCAGATATTCCTTTCGAAATAGCAGCACGAGTGAACTCCCCTAAATATGTTAAAACATCAACTGTTGAACCTATCCGGCGAAGTAAAAGATGAAACGGAAAAACTTTGGCCCACCAGACTTCATGGCCGTGGGTAAGGGCGATAGTTCGAGATACTCCGGCACGCTTCATGCTTGCCGACAACAGTCCTAACGGTGCGGCGGCTCCAAAAGCTGCGGTGGTAATTGCGTTGCTACGAATAATTCTCTTTAGATTGAATGCGACTCTTGGAGTTGGCAATAAAATTGTAGATCGATCCCTAATCACGCGAACTCCGTGCTTGGTTAACCATTCGGCGTCATACTGCTCTGAACCTTTTTGAAAAGATGTGTAAACAATTGTTTGACCAAACGGGCGACGTTCAATTAATCCAATAATGAATGTTTCTATTCCACCGGCGCGTGGACCGAAGTCATTGGTGACAAACAGAACTGGATTAGAAACGGCGCGCTCCAACCAACGGCTTACTACCAAGAGAACCACTTGTGGTGACTTTCACGCGCGAACCAGAGCGAGGTGCGTGCACCATCTTGCCGCCCCCTAAATAAATTCCAACGTGTGAGACTGGTCGACCAAAGAACAGCAGATCCCCTGGTTTTAATTGATTGAGGGGAACCTTTTTTCCCATGCGGGATTGGGCAGCAGAGGAATGTGGCAAGGAGACACCCGCAGATTGATAAGCGCGCATTGTCAATCCAGAACAATCCCAAGTGACGGTACCCGCAGCACCAAAAACGTAGCGATCTCCGATTTGTTTAAGAGCGTATTTCAGCGCAGTGCCCGCTCGTCCTGAAACTCCGTTGGCACTCTTTGCTGCCTCCAGCGAGGATCTTTGATCCGCGTTTTCCTCATCATCAGCTAACTTCGCCAATCGCTCTCTCTCGGCTTTGGAAAGTTTTGACAGTAATTTTTCGGCTTCAACAAGTTTGCTTTGGGCGATTGCCGATTGCGCCGCCAACTTTTTCTGAGCTGCAGCAACAAGTACGATCTTGTCGTTGACCATCAGGGTCGTGGCATTCAAACGCTGCTGTGCCGCTTCAAATTTTCTTAGTTGCGCAGACTTTCTTCGGGTAATTGCATCAAGAGAGCCAGCTGATGAGAGATAGAGGGTTGGGTCACTTGAAAAAAGTAGTTCGAAGCTTTGGCCAAATCCACCCGACTTGTACTGCTCGATCGCAATCACTCCTAATGAGCGTCGCAAGGTAGAGACTGTCTGCCCCTGAATTTCAGCTTTTGCTTTTATTCCATTGAGGGTCTTTGTAAGGATGGCTAATTTAACCTTTGCTTCTTGAGCACCTTCTGCCGCTGTTGTTGCTTCCTCTTCTAATTGGCGAACCTTTGCTTGAACCTCAGCCAAAGTTGGGGCAGCGCTTGCCGCGACAGGCGCAAGTAGCCCAGCAACCATCACTAGAGCTACAACGATGCGCAGTCGAATAGACATGGGAGCAAGGCTAACCTCGCTTAAGACCCTATCTCAACCTCAGAGCGCTTAAAAAGGCTGTGAATTCGGGCTACTTCAAGCGCTGCGAGCGTCAAATTGCAAGGGTGGGGTCAGGCCACTGTCAGCAAGAACGCTGAGCGCTGACACTGTTGCATCGCTGATTTCATCTGGAGGTTTGAGGAAAAAGGCAACCACACAGGTATTGCACGCGATGGTCGCCATTGAGCATGTATTGCAATCGATGATCATGCTTCAGACTGTAAAGGATGCCACTGACAGATTGTTCAGAGTATGTAGGCGCCGTAAGTAATAATTGGAGATGTGAGCATCGTTGCAACCCTTGTCGTTGGCGCTGACGGATCAACCTCTCAAGAGAGCCGTTCCGCCGGAGTTAGCTCACCGGCCGACCGCCAGATATTTCTGCAACGTCGACGTGAGGTTGATTGCATCATCATTGGTGGCAATACCGCTCGCCACGAGCCTTACAACCGAACCCCTGTGCAGTTAGTAGTTATCTCGCGTTCACTTGTAAATCCGGTCCAGGGCAATCACCTAGCGCTGCTGTGGAATTGTTCGGCGGTTGAGGCGGTTGCAAAAGCCCGCACCTTGTTTGGCGAGAAGATATTGATTGAAGGCGGAATAACAATGATCAATGAACTCATCGAACACGGTGTTATTGAACAACTTGAACTTAGCGTTACCCCTTTTACGGGAGGCGATGAGCGCATTGATTGGAAAGCGCTACTAGCCAAATTTACGCATTGTCAATCACGAGAAGTTGAAGGTACTACCTTTTATTCAGCTCACAATTAAAAAGCTGAAATAATCGACACCCCAGTAACCGCAAGAGCTATTCCGACGTACTGAATTTTAAGAAGTCTTTCTTGCAAGAACTTATACGCTAAGACAGCGGTTGCAATCGGATAAAGAGAACCAAATACCATTGCAACCGAAACGAGTCCCTTGGTGCAGGCAATACCAAGAAGTAAATTTGCTAGGAAATCTGCAGCTCCGATAAAAATTAATACAGGCATTTCTTTACTATTGAAATTTCCTGCCGTCTTGTACTTTATTGCCAGGAAGATTGTTGGAAACAGTGTTGCAGCGCGCATCGACACCATTGTTAGCAATGCGCTGCTCTGCGAACCAATGGCTATAAAGGTAAGCGCTAGTCCAAAGCCAGCTGCTGCCCCTAGCGCAAGAAGTATCGGTTTTAATGGAAGTCCTTGAGATAACTCTGGACCGCTGGCGCAAAACACACCAACTAATGCAATCGCGACTCCAACCAGAGTTATTGTTGAAAGAACATCACCTGTAATCAGTGCATAGGCCAAGGGAATAATTGTGCTTAGCGAACTAATTGGGGAAACAACACCCATGCGACCAGTTGATAATCCTTCATATAAACATGCAAGTCCGATGTACCCAAAGATTCCGGCGAGTGCGCCAGGAATTAGAAATCCATCGAAGCCGAAGGCTTTCCCTTTCCAACTTCCGGATGCAATAACTATAAGAATTCCGACGAAAAGGCCTACGACTTGAGAAAATCCTAGAACTGCAAATGGATGATGTTTCTTACTCAGGCGTCCGGCAAAAAAATCTGCAGTTCCCCACATTGCACTTGACAGTAAAGCCAATAAGGAAGCCACTGGGTAAGGCTACAGCCCCGCCTCCCTTAAAAGAGTGCATTAATTCTTTATCCTTAGCATGTGGATGCGAATTCTTTTGAGCGATTAGTAGATCAACTTCGCACATTTACTCCGCGGGCAGAGGTTTCGCTAATAGAAGTGCCGGCCCCTCAAAAGCTAGCAACATTTGCTTTTGCATTTTCAGCAGATGTTTCAAATGGATTAATCGGAGATGGAGAAGATGAAGTGGCTAACGGCCGCTTTGTGCTTCTGCACGAACCTGGTGGACAGGCGACCTGGGACGGCGAATTCCGATGTGTAACCTTTGTTAGCGCCGATGTAGATGCTGTCATGCAAGAGGATCCTTTACTACCCGAAGTAGGGTGGAGCTGGTTTCTAGAATCACTCGAAAGAAATCAATGCGCTTTCACTGCACCAAGTGGAACAGTGACGCGAGTATCTAGCGCCTCATTCGGCAAACTGTCGCCGCGCAATGATGATGCCGAAATTGAAATACGTGCCTCTTGGACACCTATCATCATCGAGCCACAAGAATTAATGAAACATATTGAAAGTTGGTGCAATTTAATTTCGGAGGTTGCAGGATTGCCACCCGTGCCTGAAGGCGTCTCAGCTATCTCATCTGCACGTCGCAACTAACTATGAGCGAAGAATTGGTAGTTGTACCTTTACTAGAGCCTGCTCAAGGAACTCCCCCTGTAATAAATACTGAATCCGCTTTCGAAGAAGCATTGGCGCAGTTGGCACTAGGTCATGGTCCATTTGCAGTTGATGCTGAGCGAGCCTCGGGATTCCGATATAGCGCCCGTGCCTATTTGATTCAGATTAAGAGAAATAATGGTGGGTTACATTTAATCGATCCAATACCTTTTGGCCCTGGGCACCAACTCTTCGCTCGACTTAATACATTGATGAACATTGATGAGGTTATCTTGCATGCAAGTACGCAAGACTTGCCCTGCCTTCGCGAATTAGGCATCAACCCAATTCGACTCTTTGATACGGAATTAGCAGGCAGAATCGCTGGATTACCACGTGTGGGATTAGGGCCGCTTTTAGAAACCCTGATGGGAGTTTCATTAGCTAAAGAACATAGTGCAGCTGATTGGTCTGCGCGCCCATTGCCGCAAGAGTGGCTCACATATGCTGCGTTAGATGTAGAACTGCTTGTTGAACTTCGCGACCGAATGTATGAAATTTTGGAAGCATCAAAGAAATTATCGTGGGCTCTCGAAGAGTTCGCATCAATTCTTATGGCACCTCCTAATCCTCCACGTGTAGATCCGTGGAGGCGCACATCAGGGATGCATAAAGTAAAGCGGCGTGACCAGCTTGCGATCATAAAAGAGTTATGGGTAGCACGTGATCAGATTGCAGCTCAACAAGATATCGCTCCAGGAAAACTGCTTAACGATTCGGCCATTGTTGAACTTGCCATGGCTGCAGCTGTCACTAAGAAAGAGTTCGAAAAAGCTTTGCGACCACTGGGACTTCGTGCGCGATGGTTAGAAAATTTGCCACTGTGGCTCAGTAGTGTTTCCGCGGCTGTTGCGTTGCCTGAAGATCAATGGCCAGCTATGCGAACCAATGCGGATACTTTGCCTCCAATAAAATTATGGCGGGATAAATTCCCAGAAAAATATGCACCACTGTCACATGCACGTGCAGCAATAGAAGTAATTGCGCAGGAGAATGAAATTCCAGTCGAAAATTTAATGACGCCCGAACATGTCCGACGGATCTGTTGGAAACCTCCGACTGGAGCAACAGAGGTTCTTTCAGTTGCTGCAGTCGAGCAGGCCCTGGCTGAGTTAGGCGCTCGTCAGTGGCAAATTGCCCTAGTTGCACCAGCGCTGGCCGCGGCGTTACTTGAAAAAGAGCCGGTGCCAGTTCCGGAGGTTCCTGCGGCGGAAGTGATGGAAACCACGCCTGATCAGCCCTGAATTACGCAACATAAGAGTTGCGTAAATGCCCATGTTCCCTTAGATTTTGATTCATGCTCAGCACATTCATAATCGCACTGCGAGAAGGCCTAGAGGCCTCCCTCATCGTCGGAATTCTTGTCGCCTACATCGTCAAGACCAATCGAAAGGGCTATTTACGGCCTTTGTGGACGGGTGTTATTTCAGCGGTCATCGCAAGTATCGGACTTGGTGCTTTCCTGACATTTACATCGGTGTCACTGAGCGATCGCGGGCAAGAGCTCTTTGCAGGTGTCACATCTTTCATCGCAGTGGCTCTCGTAACTTGGATGGTTTTCTGGATGAAGAGAACTGCGCGGAATCTGCGTAATGAATTGCAAGGCAAAGTTGATTCTGCAGCATTGTCAGGGCCTATAGCCCTTGCTGGGGCTGCATTTTTCGCAGTAATTCGCGAAGGCCTTGAAACTTCATTATTTGTCTACACAAACTTTCAAACAGTTGCTGATGTAACTAGTTCTGCCATTGGTTTGATTCTGGGATTTGCTGTTTCAATTACTCTGGGATTCTTGATTTACAAGAGTGCAATTAAGCTAAACCTTTCAAAGTTTTTTACCTACTCTGGTGTGGCATTAGTAATTGTTGCCGCTGGCGTTTTGTCCTACGGGGTTCACGAGTTCCAAGAGCTTGGATATCTGCCTGGGCCTGATGCATTTGCCTGGGATGTCACTTCATTGATCGCAAAGGATTCAATCCTTGGTGCTTCCCTTTCGGGCACCATCGGCTTTGATACAACCACTTCCTGGCTTCAACTAGGCGTTTACGCTGTGTATCTAGGCTCCGTCTTGGTTCCTTACCTTTCAAAACCCCGCGTAAAGACCGCTGTTAACGCTTAATTCGCTACTGTCCTAAACCCTTACTGGCGAGTAACCTTTGGCCTACGCCCTAGGTAAAGGAAGTTCCATGTCCCGCACAGTTGTCCTTGTCGATGCCGTCCGTACTCCATTTGGAAAGGCCGGAGGAATGTACGCCGGTACCCGTGCCGATGATCTTATGGTTCGCGCTATTCGCGGATTACTAGAACGCAATCCAAAGGTTGACCCTGCATCAATTGAAGATGTTGCGATCGCAGCTGCAACACAAACTGGTGATCAAGGAATGAACATTGGTCGAAGTGCGGCGTTGTTATCAGGATTGCCGAATACAGTTCCTGGTTATTCAATTGACCGTTGGTGCGCAGGTGCACTGACTGCGGTTACAACAATTGCTGGTGCAATCGCTATGGGAGCAAATGAGATTGCAATTGCTGGCGGAGTTGAACACATGGGTAACCATCCAATGGGAGAACTCATGGATCCAAATCCACGTTATTTAGCAGAACGAATTGTGGAACAAGATGCACTTGCAATGGGCGCAACTGCAGAACGTTTACATGATCGTTTTCCACAATTAACAAAAGAACGCGCGGATCGGTATGCAATGAATTCGCAGTTGAAAACTGCGCAAGCCTATGCAGATGGAAAGATTCAACGTGACTTAATTCCAACTGCTGCGCGCAACGCAGAACTCGGATGGACTGTTGCAACAGTTGACGAAGCTCCTCGACCACAAACAACAATGGAGGGTCTTGCAGGACTTAAGACACCATTTCGTCCAGCAGGGCGCGTAACACCCGGAAATTCATCTGGCTTAAATGATGGAGCAACCGCAGCCATTCTTGCTAGTGAAGAAAAAGCGTTGGAACTTGGATTAACAATCAAAGCCAAGATGGTTACCTTTGCATTTGCGGGTGTTCAACCAGAGATCATGGGTTATGGCCCAGTTCCTTCAACAATTAAAGCTCTTAAGCAAGCAGGTTTAACCATTGAAGACATTGGAGCCTTTGAAATTAATGAGGCATTTGCAGTACAAGTTATTGCCTTTTTGGATCACTTTGGAGTCGCAGATGATGACCCCCGCGTGAATCCATATGGCGGCGCGATTGCAGTTGGTCACCCATTGGCCTCATCAGGAGTGCGATTAATGTTGAACTTGGCACGTACCTTTGAAGCACAACCAGAGGTTCGTTATGGCATCACAACAATGTGTATTGGACTCGGAATGGGTGGCACTGTCATCTGGGAAAACCCACACTTCAAGGGAGCAAAATAATTATGAGCGCAGAGATCACACTCGCATCCGGAGCACCTGAAGAGGTTGTAACTCAAGCCTACGTGCGTGAAATCGATCTATCTGCCTTTGGTGGCAAAGGAACGATGG